>JALZOH010000134.1 GCA_030857305.1 Acidobacteriota bacterium | reverse complement strand
AAAGATTTTTCACGCTCAAAGATTTCTCCAGTCAGGGACGCGCATTTTTCTCGGAAGATTTCGATTTTGACCCAGCCGCCATCGCTAAAAATTTGAAAAAGTTCCCCGATTTGCGAATGTGGCTTCCCGAATTAGCGGAAACGCTCGAAACGGTCGAAGACTTTACGCACGACAATCTTGAAGCGGTTATCAAACAATTCACCGAAGAGAAAGGTACGAAATTCGGCGTGATTATGAACGGCGCGAGAACTCTTCTGACGGGTTTATCCGTCGGACCTTCGATGCTCGCGGTTTTTGAAACGCTCGGCAAAGAGAAAACGATTCGTCGCTTGAAAAGTCAAATCGCCTGGAATCAGTAAAAATATATTTGTAAGAGCGATGGCTTGTTATCGCCGATCTCTTTATTTTTTATCAATACTTTCAAAAACAATGGCTTATCAATTAACAGTTCGTGAAGCGAAATCCGCCGACGTTGCGGCAATCGCACTTTTAATTCGTGAATTTGCCGAGTTTGAAAAACTCGTCGAATGGTGTGAAGTCACCGAAACGGATTTGCGCGAAGCGATTTTCGGCGAACAAAAATTTGTGCAGGCGTTAGTGGCGATGGACGGCATCCGCTACGTCGGTTACGCATTACACTTTCCGGTATTCAAAAGTTTTCGCGGCGAACGCAGCATTTTTCTCGAAGATTTATACGTCACGCCCGATTTGCGCGGTAACGGCTTAGGGTTTGTGATGCTGCGCGAGGTGGCAAAATACGCAAAGGAAAAAGGTTTTACGCGGCTCGACTGGCAGGCTCTAAAATGGAACGAAGCGGCGATAAATTTCTACAAAAATCTCGGCGCGGAAGTGGACGATGAAAATTTCGATTTCCGTCTGCGCGGTGCGGCGTTCAACAAATTAACCGAGTAAATTTTTAAATTTTAATGCGTATAAAACAAATCGAACTTATCGAAATAAAAATGCCGCTCGTCCATTTCTTTGAAACGAGCTTCGGGCGAACTTATGAACGCCGCATAATTTTAGCGCGTGTCGAGGCGGCGGACGGCGCGGAAGGTTGGGGCGAATGCACGGCGGGCGAAACGCCTTCGTATTGCGAGGAATGGACGGAAAGCTGTTGGGCGGTTTTGAAAGAAATTTTATCGCCGATGATTTTGAATAAAGAAATCGAATCTGCCGCGCAAGTTTGGGATTTGATGAAAAAGATTCGCGGCAATCGAATGGCGAAAGCGACGCTCGAAACTGCCGTGTGGGATTTGGAAGCGCGGGCGGCGAATGTGCCTTTGTGGAAACATCTCGGCGGCGTGAACCGGGAAATTGTTTGCGGCGTTTCGATTGGGATTCAAGATTCGGTCGAGCAGCTTTTCGAGAAAATTCAAATTGAATTAGACGCGGGTTATAAACGAATCAAAATTAAAATCGCTCCGCATTGGGATTACGAAGTTATTAGGCAAGTACGCGAACGGTTTGGCGATATTCTGTTGATGGGCGATGCAAATTCGGCGTATTCATTAAACGATATTGATTTATTCAAACGAATGGACGAGTTTAACTTGATGATGTTTGAACAGCCCCTCGCACACGACGACATTTTAGACCACGCGAAATTACAGCGCGAAATAAACACCTCTGTTTGTCTCGACGAATCAATTCACTCGGCTGAAGACGCGCGGAAAGCGATTGAATTAAAGGCTTGCAAAATTATCAACGTGAAGCTCGGACGGGTTGGCGGACACGCGCAGGCAAAACTTGTCGAAGAAGTTGCGCGTCAAAATTCGATTCCCGTGTGGTGCGGCGGAATGCTCGAAACCGGAATCGGACGCGCTCACAATATCGCCATGTCAACGCTTGCCGGATTTGTTTTGCCCGGCGATGTTTCAGCGAGCAAACGTTATTGGCACGAAGACATCATCGAGCCGCCGGTCGAGGTTACGAAAAACGGTACAATCATTGCGCCGGAAAAAGCGGGTATCGGATTTGAAGTTAAGCGTGAGCGAATCGATCAGCTGACGGTTAGAAAAATGGAGTTGAAAATTTAAAGATTAGACATAATTTTTTCTGTTATACGGACAATTTATACGTGAAATCTCCGTCTTAGGCACATATATTTGTGTTTTGCCTGCGTTTACGCTATTTTTTGAAGGAGTTAACTGGCTGATGGCGAATTTGCTTTACGGTGCGGGTTTGCGTTTGAAGGAACGTTTGCGTCTGCGAGTGAAGGATTTGGATTTTGGTTTCAAACAAATTCTCGTGCGCGACGGCAAAGGCGGTAAAGACCGTTTTACTGTTTTACCGCAAATGCTTGTTGATCCGCTCAAAAAACATCTATAATTTTCTGCTACTAAAATTAAAAAAGAGGAAGATAAACGAGAGAGGTTTTTTAAGATGCAATTCAGAATGCTTTTCCTTTTGTTGTTTTTGAGTTTAGTATTTTCGGCGGACGCCTTTTCACAGGACAAAAACCCGCCAAAAGATGAAACGGATGAGATATTAAAAATAGATACGCAGCTGGTTGACGTGCCGGTGGTCGTGACCGACAAAAACGGCACGCCGCTGCTGAATCTTAAAAAAAGCAACTTTACCGTTTTTGAGGACGGCGTAAAGCAGGAATTGTCGGATTTTGCCGCGACCAACGCGCCGTTTGAAGTAGCGCTTCTGCTGGACACGAGCGGCTCGACACGTTCGGATTTAAGTTTGATTCAGCGTTCGGCTGAGAATTTTATCGCGTCCTTGAGAAAAGGCGATAAAGTTTCCGTTGTTTCTTTTGAGAGCGGAACGAGAAACGGCAAGAAAACAGCTTTAAGCCGCATTTTGACGGGACTCACCGACGACCGTGTGAAACTAAAAAATGCGCTCGGCGAAGTAAAATTGAGCAACGGGACGCCTTATTACGACGGGCTTTTCGATGTCGTCGAAAAGGTTTTTAGCGAACCGGCAAAAGACGAATTTCGCGGACGCCGCGCACTCGTCGCTTTATCCGACGGCGTTGATTCAACCAGCGCGACGGATTTTGCGGAAGTCCGCGAGAGGTTCGAGCAAGCCGGAATCATTTCTTATTTTATTCAGGTTGATACGCGCGAATTTTTTGAAGAAAATCTGTTGGGCGACTGTGAAGTCGCAATGCGTTTTTCCGCCGCTCAAATAAAGCGTTATTACCGAACGTTTTATCCGAAATCGAAAATCGAAAAAGTTTCTAATTTTTGCGGTCTGGGTGATTTTGAGCGGCTCGACATCAGCAGAAGACTTTATGAATTAGCCGATTCCGAGATGCAGAGACTGGCAAAAACTTCAGGCGGCAAGGTTTTCCCCGTCGCAGATTTAAGCGAAGCGCGCAGTGCCTTCGGTAAAGTTGCCGAAGAAATCGGTAAAAAATATTCTTTGGGTTATTACTCTTCAAACGAAAAACGCGACGGAAGCGCGCGCAAAATAAAAGTCGTGTTAAAAGGCGTTCCAACCGGAGCGCAAATCCGCGCGCGCGAAGGTTATACCGCACCAATTAATTAAAATCCATCTTCTAAATGAGAAATTTTTTTGCGTAACTTTGCGAACTGGAATTCAGCAAGAATATACCGCAAGGAGGGCAAGGTTATCCGTACAATAACTTCTAGCGAATAACTTTGACTTTGCAAAAATTTAGGCTCGACCATATTTTATCGGCAGTTACAGCGGTTACATTTTCCGAAATCGCCAGTGCCAGACAACTTCTGTCACCCAGAGATAAGCCGAGATGTTTGGTCACGGGTCTGAGTTCAGCGACTTTTGCGGCTTGTTTTACGTCAAATTCAATTATTTCCAAACCGAGTTTGAGAAAATCTTCCAAAGCATCTTTTAAACGGATATTTCTTTCGACGAGTTTGGTCAAAACTTCTGCAACGTTAATGCTGCTGACAATCGAACGGGACAATAACGGCTCGACATTTGCCGCACCGTTTTCCGCATTTAAAACCGCGAGAATTGCTGAAGAATCAAGAACAGACGTTGCTTTACTCATTAGCCGCTTCCTCGCGCCGGTCTTTTATCAACTCATCCACCAGCGAAATGCCTTCCGGAACGTGCTTACGCACTAATGCTTGAATCCTCCGCAATGCTTCTTTTTGCGTCGTAATTTGCAGCATATTGTTTTTTACGCTCAAAGTTACGTTTTCGCCGATTTCAATTCCGAGAGCCCGCCTAAGTTTTGTCGGAATAACGATTCTGCCCCCTTCGGTAACTTTTGCTTTGACCGTTAATTCTTTTAAATTATTCATAATCTTTCCGAATGATTAAATTTTTGCCATTTTATCAAAAAATGTCATAAAATATAAATATGACACAAATTAAATTCAAACGCATCTGTTTAATCGTTTTGGACAGCGTAGGGATCGGCGAAATGCCGGACGCGGAAAGTTGGGGCGATAAAGGCGCGGACACTTTGGGCAACATTTTAAAATCGCGCAAAGTGAATCTGCCTAATTTGCAAAAACTGGGTTTAGGCAACATTCGCCCGCTTGAAAATTTTTCGGCAACCGAAAATCCGCTTGGCTCTTTTGGTAAATGCGCCTTGAAATCGAACGGCAAAGACACAACGACCGGACATTGGGAGATTGCCGGAATAATTTTGGAAAAAGCGTTTCCAACTTTTCCGAATGGTTTCCCTCAGCGAATAATTGACAAATTTGTCGCGGGAACAAAAGTGCCGGGCGTCTTGGGAAACGTGGCGGCGTCAGGCACCGAAATTATTAAAGAGTTCGGCGCAGAACACGTCAAAACCGGCAAACCGATTATTTATACTTCCGCCGATTCGGTTTTTCAAATCGCCGCTCACGAGGAAGTTATCCCGATTGCGCGCCAATTTGAAATCTGCGAAATTGCGCGGAAAATCCTGGGCGGCACAGATGAAGTTGGGCGCGTGATTGCGCGTCCGTTCGTCGGTGATTCAGCGGAAACTTTTACTCGCACGGGAAATCGTCACGATTACGCCGTGCCGCCGCCCGGGGAAAATCTTCTTCCGCTGTTGAAGGAAAAAGGCTTCGACGTAGTTTGTATCGGTAAAGTGGCATCCGTCTATGATTCGCTCGGCGTCACCGAAGACTTGCCCGCCAAAAACAACGAGCAATCCGTCAATCAAACGATAAACGCTCTGCAGGACGACTCAAACGGTTTGATTTTTTCTAATTTGGTTGATTTTGATATGCTCTATGGACACCGCCGCGATGTGGAAGGTTATGCCAAAGCTCTGGAGTATTTCGACAAATGCTTGCCGGAGATTGCCGGTGCGCTCGATAATCGAGATTTGTTGATTATCACCGCCGACCACGGCAACGACCCGGCTTTTCGCGGCTCCGACCACACGCGCGAATACACGCCGCTGCTCGTTTACGGCAAGAAGGCAAAGCCGGGCGTAGATTTGGGAACACGCGAAAGTCTTTCTGACATCGGGCAAACAATTGCCGAGAATTTTGGGGTGAAATTAAAAAACGGCGCGAGTTTTTTGAATGAAATTTGAGGTTAAAAAATGGGACTTGCCAAAGTGAAATCGAAACCATATTACACACTGGAACACTACCTGGAATTTGAGCGCGAAGCAGAAGAACGCCATGAATACATTGATGGCGAAATTTATGGGATGGCGGGTGAAAGCGGGGCGCACGCCGATATTTCGATGAATCTGGCTATGATTTTAGGCAGTCAACTTCGCGGCAAAAATTGTCGGGCGCGGACAAAAAGTACAAAGGCGCGAAGCGGCGCGCTGAAAGAGCAATTCGGCAAAGGAATGATTTCTTATCCGGATTTGGTCGTAATTTGCGGAGAACCTGAATATCATGACAAACTTCAAGATATTATTCTCAACCCGCAAGTCGTGCTCGAAATCCTCTCCGAATCAACCGCCGAACTTGACCGCGGCGAAAAGTTTATGCGCTACCGGAATTTCAATCCGACATTGACCGATTATATTTTGGTCTGGCAAGACGAACCTCATATTGAATATTACAACCGACAGACAGGCGGCGGCTGGCTTTTGCAGGAATATTACGGATTAGATAAAAGCTTTCGAATTGATTTCATCGACTGCTCGCTGAATTTAACGGACATTTATGACCGCATTGAGTTTGCCGCCGAAGATTGATATACATTAGCAAATTTTCAATCGACATCAACTTAAGGAAACTAAGGAAATTTATGAAACTATTGAAAAAGCTTGCTGCATTATTCTGCCTTTTTATAATCGTCAGTAATTTTACGATTACCCGGGCACAAACGATTGATAACTTGAATAGTTACAACGAACCGCCAAGCCGTCTGCGCGGCGTGATTGAAAAATTTTCCCAAGATTACGGCAGCCTCAATCGTTTTTACACCGCGCCGACTTCAGCGAATCGTCTAATACGTTTCAAACAATTTTATTCAGACCATCTGGCATTTCTCAACAAACAAAATTTCAATGCGCTCAACCGCGACGAGCAGATTGATTATTTGCTTTTCACAAATTATCTTGCGCACGAGGGACGCGAATTAGACCGGAACAGTAAACAGCTTGAAGAG
>JALZOH010000133.1 GCA_030857305.1 Acidobacteriota bacterium | reverse complement strand
AGCAGCGGCAGCGCCGAAAATTGTGCCGAAAACGAAAGCGATAATAAATCCGACAGCTGTTAAAAGAATTGATTGGAAAGCGTGAAAACGGGTTAATTTGTTAGTTTTGTCCGTTACCAGAACAATGATGCTGTAAATCAAACCTAAAGCGCAGATCAAATTGCCTAGATAACAAATCAACGCACCGACGTTGGCATCAAGACCGAGTGCGGTTTTACCATTTGTATTTTGCATTTTTGAAAAATCTCCTTTGTTTGGGTGAAAATTATTGGAACATCAAACTTGCGCAAATAATATATCAAAACAAAAATAGAAACAAGATTTTGCGAAAAAGTTTTTGAGGAGTCATAATTTAGAAATGAAGGCAAAAGTTTATGTAACCTTAAAGCCGAGCGTGCTTGACCCGCAAGGCAAGGCGATTCATCATTCGATCGAGCTTTTAGGATTTGAAAATGTCGCTGATGTGCGACAGGGAAAATATTTTGAAATCGCGCTCAACGCGGAGCTTTCCGAGGAGGAAGCACAAACAATTGCCGAAAAAATCGCTAAAAACATTTTGGCAAATCCGGTGATTGAAGATTACCGAGTCGAGACAGTTCGGTAGATCAGTCGAAGCGCCTTAACTCTGCCTGCGCTTTCAGTGTAAGAAATATGAAATTTGGTGTAATAGTTTTCCCCGGCTCAAATTGTGACCATGATGCTTATCACGTTATCTCGAAACACGTCGGTCAGCCGGTTGATTTCGTTTGGCACAAAGAAACGGATTTAAGCAGTTATGACGCGCTGATTGTGCCGGGTGGATTTTCCTATGGGGATTATTTGCGAGCCGGAGCGCTGGCGCAGTTTTCGCCGGTCATGACGGCAGTCAAGGATTTTGCCGCGCAAGGGAAATTTGTTTTCGGCATCTGCAACGGATTTCAAATTCTTTGTGAAGCCGGACTTCTGCCGGGAGCGTTAATTCGTAACCAAAATCTGCATTTCATTTGCAGGCACGTCAACATCAAGGTCGAAAATCAAAACACGCCCTACACCAGCGAGCTTGAAGCGGGCGAGGTTCTGATGATTCCGATTGCCCATGCCGAAGGAAATTATGTGTGCGATGACGAAACGCTTCACGAACTCGAAGAAAACAATCAAATCGTTTTCAGATACTGCGACGATGCGGGCGAAATTACCGACGAAGCCAATCCGAACGGCGCACGCTCAAACATTGCGGGAATCTGTAACTTGGATAGAAATGTTTTAGGAATGATGCCGCATCCGGAACGCGCCTGTGAGGAGCTTCTCGGGTCAAACGACGGACGCGATATTTTTCGTTCACTAACGAACGCGATTGCAAAAAGTAATTTATAGGGGCAGACACAAGAACTGACTTTACAATCTTTTCCCAAAATTTAACTTTCGTTGATGACCAACCCGTCTGTTGAAATTTTCCAATCTAAAACTTCCACGTCTTGTTCTTCTGCTAAAGCCGCTTCGACATCCGCTTTCTGATTTTCTTCGCAAAAGAAGGCGATGCAGCCGCCACCGCCCGCGCCGCAGACTTTCGCGGCAATCGCGCCATTTTCTAAGGCTTTTTCAATCAGTGTGTCCATATTCGGCGTTGTAATGTTCGGTGAAAGCCGTTTGCGCTGCGGGTGGGCTTTTTGGAGGATTTCGCCGACCTCGTTCCAATCGCCGTTCAGCAGAGCTTCGCGCAAACTCAGAGACGAATTGCGGATACCTTCAAAAATGTCGAAGGTTTCCTTGTCGCCGTCAATATGACGTTTCGTAATTTCCCAGTTGTTTGTTCCTGAGTTTCGCGGCTCGCCCGTGTAAAGTACAACGACGCGGTTTTCAAGCGTTTTTGTATCAATGTCCAGAGCTTCGCGCTCCATTCCGTCGGAACGAAAATGAATACACGCCGCGCCGCCGTACTGCGCCGAATAATAATCTTGAAAACCGGTTGGAACTTTGATTACTTGGCATTCGACGTTGGCGGCAATCGGGATAAATTTTTCGGGCGCGTAACGATTTCCGACCAGCGCGTTGAGCGCGCCGATGCAGGCAATATTTAGTGTCGAAGAACCGGCAAGACCCGCTCCAGCCGGGGCTTCCGAATCGGTTGTCATATTAAAACCGACTTCCGGTTTGAAAAAATACACGAGCTTGGCGAGCAGTTCGAGACACGGCTCAAAGGCGAGTTCACCGATTTTGTCGAGCGACGATTCAAACGTTACGCCGCGGTCAATTGATTCGAGAATGATTTTGTCGTCGCTGCGCGTTTCGATGCGCACGCGCGCCAGCAAATCAATCGCGAAATTTACGGTTGCCGCGCCTTCGTGAAACAAAAAAAGCGGCGGAATGTCAATTGTTCCGCCTGCCAAATCGACTCTGGTCGGAGCGGACGATTCGATGATCATAAATTTTAGTGGTTAGTAGTCGGTCGTCAGTGGTTAGTTATATTCCTGCTGTTAAATATCTTTTGTTTACATTCGCGTTTCCGTGTCTTCGCGTTTTCGTATTTTGGCTTCGCTCTTTTCCTTTCTTCTTTCTTCCCTTCTTTCTTCGCGGTCCGGCGAAACCGTTAAATGAAGACGTTCTCCGATATTGTGCAATTTATCCTGGGCGGCTTCTTCGATGGTGTGCAGCTTTTCTTCGATTTTGTGAATTGTTTCGGGCTTCACCTCTTCGACTTTTTCTGAGAGATAATAACGCTCGACAACGTAAAAAATAATAATGCCGAACAACACTACAAAGAAAAGCGCGATTCCGGCTTGCTTAAAATTACCGATAATTCCGGTTATCGCGCCGCTGAAAAAAAAGCCGACGCTGGTCAGCAAAAATGCCCAGATTGCGCAGCTGATAATGTCAAGAACTAAAAATCTGAGGTAGCGCATTCTGCCGATGCCGTAAAACAAGCACATGCCCGCCCGCAAGCCGTAGATATATTTTGAAATAACGATGGCAAACCCGCCGAATTTATCAATCAAGCGTTCGATACGCGGTCGCGCCACTTCATAAAAGCGGTAATGCTTTATAGTCTTTCGAAACTGCCTGCCGATCAAATAACCGATATTATCGCCGACTACGCCGCCGATGGTTCCTGCCAGAAAAACCTTCCAAAAACTGTAATTTCCGAAAAAATTGCTGTGCGCCATCACGCCCGACAGAAGCAAAGTTATATCGCCTTCGACGGTACACAGCGCAAACACCGCATAAATACCGTATTCAGCTATTAAATCGGAGATTTGTTCCATAAGTGAAAAGTTTATTTCTCAAACCGCAACTAACAAAGATTAACTTTCAAACTATTTTGAGTCAAAGGCACAATAAGATAGCTTCGCATATATTTTAGTGATTAAAGATATGTAAAAATTTTCAAAAGCCGAAGAGAGGATACTTTCACCCTAGAATTGATAGAATGGAATTTAATAAAACCTTTGTTTGACTCTTTTAAGGCAAGTGTCTAAAATCTCGATAGTTTCCATTAAATAACCCTCAACCTGCGACATAGGAATTTTAGTTGATGAGTGAAATCGTAAATCAAATAGAAAAACTTGTTGGTATTGAAGTGTCCGGCTCTTTACTGAAAGCCGTCTGTCTGGACAAAAATAACGTATTGACGGGCAAGCATAATGTTTTGTTGGAAGATGGACAGGAGACTTTCGCTCAAATTATAAATTTTATAAACGAGCTAAAAAATAGATTTGGCAATTTTGACCGCATTGGAATCGCCGTTCCAGGACTCATTCATCAACAAACAAAGCGCGTCGCCTTTTCAACTTTTATTCCCGAACACGAAGCGATTGATTTTGCTGGTGAAATCGCAGCGGCGACAAATCTCAAAATTACAATTGAAAACGATGCCAACGCCGCCGCGTTCGGTGAATTCGTTCTTGGCGCCGGTCGCGGAAGCCGTGATATTTTTTATGTGACGCTCGGGAGGGGAATCGGCGGAGCATTAATTCTGGATGGTAAAATCTGGCGCGGCGCGTCGGGTTTTGCCGGCGAATTCGGGCATATTGCGATCAATTCAGAGGGAATGAAACTTGAAGATGTCGCGTCCAGCGCAAACATCGTCCGCCGCACGAGAAACAGGTTTCACCAGGACCATGCGTCCTCTCTGAATAATTTAGAGGAAGAAAACATAAAATTAACGGACGTTGTGCGGGCAGCAAAAAATGATGACGATTTTGCACGGATGATGTTAGAGAGAACCGGAACTTTCGTCGGAACGGCGGTAGCAAGCGTTATAAACTTGCTCAATATTGAAAAAATCGTGGTCGGCGGTGAGATTTTGCAGGCTCAACATCTAGTTTTAGACGCCATCGTTTACAGGGCAAAGGAACTTTCATTTCCGCCTTCGTTTGAAGCAACTCAAATTGTTGAGGGCGAACTGGGCGAAGATGCTTCCGCCGTTGGCGCCGCTCTTGTTTGCGCTCAGGGTTAAGTCGCCGAAAAGATTGGAAATATTAATTAGTCTTATCAGACAAACTTATTTAGTGAAAACTTGCACAAAGTTTACAAAGAATTTATTTTTATAATAGAATTTGCGGAATTTGGCAGATTCTGTAAAATTACATTACAGATTTTGCAATCGGGTCTTACCAACAGAAAACAGCATTTTGTCTATTAAAACTTTAGATTTATTAAGTCGAAGTTTATAGAAAACCGTAAATTTTGGACAACGGATAAATATGGCACAATTATTTCATCGCGGAGCAAACAATGTCGCCAAGGCAAGCATCGTCATTGCAATTGTTGTAGCGGCAGTTGCGGGTTATGTTTTTACGCAGGTCAGCCGTTCCTCTTATTTGACTCAACAATTTTTAGAAAAGCAGCAGCCCGTGCAGTTCAGCCATAAACATCACGTCGGGGACGACGGTATTGATTGCCGTTATTGTCATACAGCGGTTGAGACTTCTTATTCAGCCGGAATTCCACCGACGCAAACCTGTATGAACTGTCATAACCAGATTTGGGCGGACAGTCCGTATTTAGAGCCGGTGCGAGCCAGCTACCGGGAAAATAAACCGATTGAGTGGGAGAGAGTTCACGATTTGCCCGAATACGCTTATTTTAATCATAGCATTCACATTGCCAAAGGTGTCGGCTGCTCGACTTGCCACGGACAAATTGACAATATGCCGGCTGTTTATCAGGAAAGCTCGCTGCAGATGGAATGGTGTCTGTCGTGTCACAGAGAACCGGAAAAATATCTTCGTCCAAAGTCGGAAATTTACAATATGCAGTGGGACGGCGGCGATTTGTCGGTCGCAGAAAGAAGTCAGTTGAAAGCCGATTATAAAATTCGCAGCGAGAAAATGTTGACAAGTTGTTCGACTTGCCATCGGTAAAGATTAGATGTCGGAGGTCGGATGTGAGCCGGGAAATTTCCGCTAACTTCCAGCCTCCAGCCTCTGACATTCGCAAAAAGTTGAGGAATCAAAAATAAAATGCCAAGCAAAGACAGTAAAACTAACTTTGCGTTATTGCGAGACAAAATTCTCGACAAAAGCGGAAAAGAATATTGGCGAAGCGTCGAGGAGTTTGTTGACGCGCCGGAGTTTGAAGAATTTGTCAAGCACGAATATCCAGCCCACAGCGAGGAATGGGACAATTCTTTAAGCCGCCGCAATTTTGTCAAAGTAATGGGCGCTTCGCTCGCCCTTGCCGGTTTGAGCGGCTGCGTCATTCAGCCGGCGGAAAAGATTGTGCCGTATGTGACGCAGCCCGAAGAAATAGTGGTCGGCAAGCCGCTCTTTTACGCGACGGCGATGACGCTTGGCGGCGTGGCAACCGGTTTGCTTGCGAAATCAAACGAAGGACGCCCGACTAAAATCGAAGGCAATCCCGACCATCCGGGAAGTCTCGGCGCAACCGACACTTTAGCTCAAGCCTCGCTTCTTGGGATGTACGACCCTGACCGCTCACAGCAAGTTCTCTACCGGGGAAACCCGACAACCTGGCAGAATTTTATGAGCCAGGTTCGCTCTGCCATCGAGCAAAATCGCGCGGACGGCGGCGCGGGTGTCAGATTTCTGAGCGAAACCATTACTTCTCCGACGCTTATCGCGCAGTTTAATCAGCTTTTTACCGAACTTCCGAACGCCAAATTATATCAATACGAGCCGGTCAACAGTGATAATGCGATGACGGGCGCGCGGATGGCTTTCGGGGCGCCGGTTCATACGATTTACAAATTTGATCAGGCGCAGCGTATCTTATCACTGGATAAAGATATTTTTTCAGATTTCAATGTTCGCTATACCAAAGATTATAATAAAGCACGCGTATTTTCCGAAGAAAAACAGGAAATCAACCGCCTTTATATGGTTGAAACGACTCTCAGCATTACCGGAGCGAAAGCCGACCACCGTCTGGCGGTCAAACCGAGTCAAATGGTTGAAATTGCCAAGTCGATTGCGGCGGCGATTGGGGTTTCGGGCGCGGCTTCAACTTACACCGAAAACGCGCAGTGGATAGCTGCGTTAGCAAAAGATTTACTCGAACACAAAGGCACATCAATCGTTGTGGCTGGCGA
>JALZOH010000132.1 GCA_030857305.1 Acidobacteriota bacterium | reverse complement strand
AAAAGCGGTAATGCTTTTTTCAGAAGGTTTCGCCTTGACTTACAAGGACAAGGATAATGATATTCCAAAATCGAATCGAATTCAAAACGCGATGCGCGTGCTGGCTGATATGGCAAATCGCTCGTCGGTGGTTATTTACACGCTTGACCCGCGCGGTTTGCAGGTTCCCGGAATGGCGAATGCCGAAGACAATATTAAGAACATATTCAATTCGTCGCCGACGGCGAAATTACAAGACCGTGACGATATGTTCCGCGAATCGCAGCAAAGCCTTCGTTTTCTGGCTTATGAAACCGGCGGTTTTCCTTTCATCAATCAAAACAGTCTCGATTTAGGAATGCGGCGGGTGCTTGCCGACCAGAGCAGTTATTATCTGCTTGGCTATCAACCAGATGCTGACATCTTTGATCCGAAAAAAAATAAATTTAATCAATTGGAAGTAAAAGTTACGCGACCGGGCTTGAAGGTTCGTTATCGCAGCGGATTTTTCGGCGTAACGGATGAAAAAATACAAAATGTCGCTCAAACTCCGCAGCAGAAATTGATGAACGCTTTGACTTCACCGTTCGGCACGAGCGATGTCAACTTGAGTTTGTATCCGATTTATCACAACGATGCGAAAGACGGCGATATGATTCAGGCTCTTGTTTATATTGACGCGAAAGATTTACGATTCACCGAAGTGGGCGGAAACCGCAAAGCGAATTTTGACATTGTAGCAATGACTTTCGGTGACAACGGCGTTCCGGTTAACCGGATTTCTAAGAACTACACCATCGAAGTCAGCGAAAAAGTTTATCAAAATATGCTGGCGAACGGCTTTGTTTATACGCTCGGCGTGCCGCTTAAAAAAGCGGGCGCGTATCAATTCCGCATCGCTCTGCGCGACACGAATTCCGATAAAGTCGGCGCGGCTTCGCAGTTTGTCGAAGTGCCGAATTTCAAGAAAAAAATGTCAGTCTCGAATTTGATTCTGGATAATTTCACGCCCGAAGCATTGCAGAAAATCAGGCTCGGCGGCAGCCGCGATAACAGCGACCGAACCGCTTTGCTCAACACAACTTTGCGCGAGTTTAAGCGCGGAACGATTTTGCGCTACGATTACGTAATTTACAATCCGAAACAAAGACAATCGCTGACCGTGCAGACGCGCTTGATTCGTGACGGCAAAGTGATTTACGAGGAAAATCCCGCGCCGCTTAAAACCGGCGGACAAACGGATTTAATGCGACTGCAATCTTCCGGCGCAATCACGCTCGGTAAAAATTTAGAAGTCGGAAGTTATATTTTGCAAACAATCATCGTTGACGCTGCAGCAAAAGGAAAAGATTCGTTTGCTACGCAATTTGTCGAATTTGAAGTTGTCGAGTAATCAATCTTGAATTTTCAATTCATTTCCAGGTTTGACAGCGAAAAATGTTAAACTTGGGATTTTCTTTTTTATGGACATCATCGTCGGCACGGCAGGACATATTGACCACGGAAAAACCGCGCTCGTCAAAGCTTTAACCGGAGTTGATGCCGACCGGCTGCCCGAGGAAAAAAAACGCGGCATTACGATTGACTTGGGCTTTGCCGAGCTTGATTTGGGTGATGTCCGAATTGGTTTTATTGATGTGCCCGGGCACGAAAAGTTTGTTAAAAATATGCTGGCGGGTGCGAGCGGAATAGATTTGGTAGCACTGGTAATTGCCGCCGATGAAGGCGTGATGCCGCAAACGCGCGAGCATTTTGAAATCTGCCGACTTTTGGAGATAAAAACTGGTTTGATTGTTTTGACTAAAACGGATTTAGTTGACGATGAGCTGCTCGAAATCGCTAAACTTGACGCGGCGGAACTAGTTCAAAATTCTTTTCTCGAAAACACTGCCATAATTGCCGTCAGTGCAAAAACAGGCGAGGGAATTACGGAGCTAAAGGAAATTTTGCGCGAAGTTTCCACGTCCATTCCATCGCGAAAAAACGAAAGCGTGGCGCGTCTGCCGATTGACCGGACGTTTTCCGTTAAAGGTTTCGGCTTGGTCGTCACGGGGACGCTCGTTTCGGGTGAGATAAGCGAATCAAACGAAATGGAAGTTTTGCCGCTCGGACGAAAGGTGCGTGTGCGCGGGCTCCAAACTTACGGCAAAATCGTTAAAACCGCGCACGCCGGACAACGCACTGCCGTTAATCTCGGCGGAATTGAACACGCGGAAATGATGCGCGGGATGGTTTTAGCAGCAGCAAACGTTTTACGCCCGACGCAGATTTTTGACGCCGAAGTCGAAGTTTTAGCAAATGCAAAAAAGAGTTTGAAATCAAGGCAGAGAATTCGCGTTCACATCGGAACTGTCGAGGCTTTGGCGCGGCTGCAAGTCTTAAACGAGCCGGGCGAAATTGTGCCGGGCGAAAAAGATTTTGTGCAGATTCGACTTGAAAATCCTGTTGTTACAATACCAAGTGAAAGATTTATTCTGCGTCTTTATTCGCCGCAGATGACGGTTGCAGGCGGCAAAGTTTTAGACGCTCTCGCTGTCAGACATCGGCGAAAAGACGTTGCAAGTGTCAGAAAATATCTTGAAAATTTAATCAAAACGAGCACGGAAGATGATAAGCCAAAACAAATAAAACTTTTTCTCGAAACTGCTGAAGAAAAGGGTTTGACTTTCAAAGATTTACAGGCGCGAACCGGCTGGTACAGGGAAATTTTGAAAAAAGCAATCGGTGAAAATATCGATAAAAAATCAATAATTGAAGTTGAAGATTTTTATGTCGCGCGAACTCCGTTTGAAAATTTGAAAGCTAAAATTCTGACGGAAGTTGAAAATTTTCACCGACGCGAACCGCTTGTCAGAGGAATTTTGCGCGAGACTTTGCGGGAAAAAGCCGCCGCTCATCTGCCTGCGGAAATTTTTAAAACAACGCTTGCATACCTTGAAAGAGAAGGAAAAATACTCGCCGAGAAGGATTTTGTAAAATCACGCTCGCATCTACAGGAATTAACGAAGGAAGAAGAACAAATTCGGATCAAGTTATTAAAAATTTACGCAGATGCCAAACTTGAAGTTCCGACTCTCGAAATGGCTTTGGCTGAAGCGGGAAGCAGCGTAAAGTTTGATAAAGTAAAAGTTCGTAAAATTTTTGAGCTTTTGATAAATTCCGGGGATGTTATAAAAATCTCGGAAGAGTTTTATTTCACACAAAAAGCTATCGCTGAATTAATTGAAAATATTAAAAATTTTGCGGCAAAAACTTCTGACCGTTTGATGGATATGTCAAAATTCAAAGAAATAGCCGGAGTTTCGCGCAAATATGCGATTCCTATTCTGGAATATTTTGATCGCGAAAAGCTTTCGCGGCGCGCGGGCGATAAAAGATTGATTCTGTAATAAAATGAAAAAATTCTTAACCGCAAACTGGCAGAATTTGATAATGGTGAACTACGAAGTCGAGCCAAATTTGTTGGCAGAGTTCGTGCCGCGGGGAGCTGCTCTTGATTTTTACGAGGAAAAATGTTTTGTCAGTCTTGTCGCTTTTAATTTTGTAGATACAAAAGTTTTAGGCGTTTCTATTCCGTTTCACATTGATTTTGAAGAAGTCAATCTGCGTTTTTATGTGAAAAGTGAAATTGAAGAAGAAACGAGGCGCGGCGTAGTTTTTGTCAAAGAAATAGTTCCGCGTCCGGCGATTGCGTTGATTGCCCGCGCATTCTATGGCGAGCCTTATGAAACCTGGAAAATGAGTCACGCGCACGCCGAAAATGAGCTTTCTTATTTTTGGTCAAAAGGTGACTGTCAAAATAGTTTAACAGTTGAAAGCGGCAGCAGTTTAGGCATCCCCGCGGAAAATTCTCACGCCGAATTTATCACCGAGCATTATTGGGGCTATACAAAACGCGGCGCAAACCGCACCGACGAATATAAAGTTGAGCATCCGAAGTGGGAACTTTTTGACGTAACTTATGCCGAAATTGATGTTGACTTCGGGTTCACTTATGGAGAAAGATTTGACTTTTTGACCGCCACCAAACCATTGTCAATTTTACTGGCAAAAGGTTCGGAAATTGTTGTTTACAAAGGCGAGAGAATTTAAGTAAAAAGATTCATAACTTTTTTACTTAAATTCTCTCGCCTTCAAATTTCTTAGATTTAAGGAAGTTTATGATTACCGGCATTATCGCAATCGCCAAAAATTATGCTATCGGCAAAGACAAAAAATTGCCCTGGCATTATTCGGCGGATTTAAAATTCTTTAAACAAACAACCGTCGGAAACGCGGTGGTAATGGGTTTTAACACTTGGAAATCAATCGAGAAACCTCTGCCGAAGCGTTTGAATATCGTTCTTAGCCGCTCTGCAAACATCGAAAACCAACCGGATATTTTGCTACTGCGAAGCAGAGCAGAAGTTCTAAATTTGGCAAATTATCTGAACTGTGATTTATTTATCATCGGCGGCGCGCAAACTTATAAAAACTTTGCAGACGCAATTGAAAAGTGGATTGTAACGGAGATTCCGCTCGCGGTTCAGGATGCCGACACTTTTATGCCGAAAGATTTTTTAGACGGTTTTAAAGCGTCGGACGCGAAAGAGCTCACTGAGGATTTACGGGTGAAAATTTATATTCGAGCTTGATTTTTGACTTGTTTTTACTCCGAATTATGCGCATAAACAAAAATAAAAAAGATTTGGCTTTCTCACAATGGAAAAGCCAAATCTCTTTTTACATTTCAGGAATTTTACTTCTGAGGAGATTTAGCGGCATTTTCTTTTTGTTTATCAGTTAATTCTATGCCCATTTTCTCCAGTGTCATTTGATTGAGCGTACCTGTCACTTTCACGCCGTTTGCTTCCTGGTATTTTTTCAAGCCGTCGCGCGTTGCGTCGTCAAGTTTTCCGGTTTCCTCGCCGCTGTACATCGTTTTTTCCTTCATCATTTTCTGCGCCGTCATAATTTGCTCTTTCGTAGCGCAAAAGAAAAGATAATCATCAAACTTATGCATACAAAAGACTAAAGAGATTCATTACAGAGTAGAGATACAAATAAGAGGCAAAAGCAGTCTAAATTTGGAAAAACAGTGCAAATTTGATAGACTGCTTTTGCCTGAAAACAAAACAGCTTATTCAGTTTTCAAATATCGAAGCCTTTAGTTCTGATTCAACTAAGGGCTTTTTCTTTTTGGATTGTATTAAGAAATAAAACTTTCCGCAAATATGCTTTGTTCCATACCGTTAATTTTGATTTTTGTTTGTATCTTAATTTTGATCCTATAATGTTAAAAACAATTGTATTTTTATAACATAAAACTCTATTTGCTTTTAGTGAACTTTTACTCTAATATTTGCATCTAAGCAGCATTCCAAACAAATTCCAGTTCCAATTATTAAACAATTAAGGATATTAGCTATGACTTTTTCCCGAAGCCCGAAGGTTAAAACTATACCTATAACACAACAATTTATTTCATTTGCGATTGTTGCGATATTAGTTTTGCAGCATCTTCTAATAATTTCTCCAATTACCGCCGAAGCAGCCATTGGAACTCCTGTTTCGATCACTGCTCTTGATACATCATTTACGCAAAACTTTAATAGTTTAGCTGGAAGCGGAACTTCAGGTTCTTCTACTCCTGACGGTTGGGATTTTACCGAATCAGGCACAAATGCAAATACTGCATACACTGTTGGCACCGGTTCAGGAACTTCCGGGGATACTTACAGTTTTGGAACAAGCGCAAGCTCCGAGCGCGCTTTTGGCGGTTTACGCAGCGGAAGTCTGGTTCCGATCATCGGCGCGACTTTTACAAATAATACAGGCAGCACAATTAATTCTTTAACAATCAGTTATACAGGCGAACAATGGCGGGCGGGCGTCGCTAACAGAGGAGCCGCCGATAGACTTGACTTTCAAATTAGTACCAATGCAACCAGTTTAAGTACAGGAACTTATACAGATGTTAATGCGCTTGACTTTTCAAGTCCTAACACGGCAGCCGCAACGGGGGCGCTTGACGGTAATCTTGCCGGTAACCGCACCGCTATTAGCTCGACAATTACTGGATTAAGCGTTGCCAATGGAGCGACATTCTTTATTCGCTGGATTGATTTCGACATTGCAAGCTCGGATGATGGTTTGGCGATTGATGATTTTTCAATTGCAGCAACCGGGACGACTACACCATCACCAAGCCCTACAATAACAACAACGCCTACTCCAACTCCGACAGCGACTCCAACACCTACACCCACTGCGACGCCGACGCCGACGCCGACGCCTGTTCCGGCGGCGACTCACGTTGTTATTAGTCAGGTTTACGGCGGCGGCGGCAATAGCGGCGCTGCGTATACCAATGATTACGTTGAACTTTATAATCCGACCGGCGCAGCGGTTAGTTTGACCGGCTGGACTCTCCAATATGCTTCAGCAACGGGCAGCGGTTGGGACGGCAGTAAACAGCCGCTCGGCGGCAGTATCGGCGCGGGCGAATATTATCTCGTCGGTTTGGGAACCAGCAACAGCTCAATAGGATCGCCGCTTCCCACCGCAAACGTATCAGGCGAATTAAATTTGAGCGGATCAGCCGGCAAAATTGGGTTAGTCGGTAATGGCG
>JALZOH010000553.1 GCA_030857305.1 Acidobacteriota bacterium | reverse complement strand
GAATAATTTTAATCCAAACTCTAAAATCCAAAATCTAGCTGGCGGAGAGGGTGGGATTTGAACCCACGGTACCCGTTAAGGCACTCCGATTTTCGAGACCGGTGCACTAAGCCACTATGCGACCTCTCCACATTGAAATTAAAAATGCAAAATTGAAAATTAGAAACGTTTCTGAGATTAATAATTTTACATTTTTTATTTTAGATTATTTGGCGTTTTCGGCGAAAGAAATCTTGCATCATTTTTCTGCAGTCTTCCGCCAAAACACCTGCCGTAATTTCAATTTTATGATTCAAAGAACTTGTATCGCATAGGCGAAATACGCTTATCACTGCGCCAAATCTTTCGTCGTATGCTCCAAAAACAAGACGTTTAACTCTGGCATTGACAAGTGCGCCGGCGCACATCGCGCAAGGTTCAATAGTCGTATAAACGCTTGTTTCAGTCAACCGATAATTGCCGATTTTTGCGGCAGCTTCACGCAAAACCAAAATTTCAGCGTGTGCGGTCGGGTCGCAAGCAGAGATTGTCCGGTTTCCGGCAAGCGCAACGAGTTCTCCGTTTTGATTGATTAAACATGCTCCAATCGGGATTTCGCCAAGCTCGCGCGCTGCTTCGGCGGCTTCCATCGCTTTCCGCATCCAAAATTCATTTCCATCAGTCATCAAAATGATTTTAACGTAAACACAAACAAAAAATATAGATTTATGAAATAAAGGTGTCAAGCCAAGCACAGTTGAGAGTCCAGAGGGTCCGGACAATTGTGAATCAATGTAAGCTTTTTTATTTGAAATATTTCTCTATAACTTTACAGACTTAATGACTCTGTAAACTTCTCAAACTTAAAAATTTCTTGCATCTGAAGATTGAAAGTGTTACATCTTATTTGAAGTTTGCAGGAAGACACACCGCGAACTTTATCCTATTCTACGAAGAGCTATGAAAAACGATGTTCGGTTTGAAAGCGACTCATTTGAATTTACAGCCGATGAACAATTAGAAACCGAAGACGGCAATTCAGATTTTTTGTCACTCGCCGAAGAAGTTCGCGCACGTAGCGAAAAACCCACAACTGTTCCGCTGTCTCTTCCGCAAAAACTCGCTCCGGCAGAATTTAATACGGCGCTCGTGCATTTTTATCGCGGCGAAGTACAGCGTTCAAATGTGTGGCGCAGTCGGCTTGACGCAACTACTAACTGGGCGGTGATTACAGCCGGCGCAACCCTTTCCTTCGTTTTTAGTTCACCCGATAATCCGCATTTCGCCATTCCGATAAATTCTATTTTGGTTTCAATTTTTCTTTTTATGGAAGCGCGTCGTTATCGCTACTACGAGGTTTGGGCAAATCGTGTCCGCGTCCTTGAAACCGGTTATTTTGCGCCGATGCTGTCGCATCAGACGATTCCGCCGGACAAGAAATGGGCGGAGCATATTTCAGCCGATTTACTGTCGCCGCATTTTACGATTAGCGAATGGGAAGCGGTTGGCAGACGGCTTCGCAGCAATTATCTCTGGATATTCATTCTTCTCGCTTTAAGCTGGACGCTCAAAGTTTATCTTCATCCGTTTCCGGCAACCACTCTGGAGACTTTTATCAATCGCGCGCAGGTCGGACTGGTTCCCGGTTGGTCTGTGATTCTCGTCGGAGTTATTTTTAATATCATTTTGTTTTCCTTAGCTCTCGGAACGATAAAACTTAAAGATGCTTCAAGCGAAGTACTGCCGCTCGAAAGTTTTCAATGGCATCCTCTAAAGCAGGTTTCGAGCTGGGCGGAAACAAGTCTCAAACGCCGAACTACGATTCGACGAGCGAAAAAGGCTCGTCATCGCGTTCGTTCAATTCATACGACGGAAACAAAATAATTTGAACGCCCCCAATTAAATTTATAAATCAGGCAGCCAAAAAGTGCGCCCTCCATCATTAACTTTTTTTAAGCCCAAGCCGGAGAGTTCGGATTCAGCAACCCCCAAATATGTAAAATGCGGCAAATCTGAAACGACG
>JALZOH010000552.1 GCA_030857305.1 Acidobacteriota bacterium | reverse complement strand
CCGAATTCTTCGGCTTCGGTTTCCGCTGTTCCGGTCATTCCCGAAAGTTTTTCATACATTCGGAAATAATTCTGCAAGGTAATTGTCGCCAGAGTTTGATTCTCGCGCTCGATTTTCACGCCCTCTTTCGCTTCGACAGCTTGATGAAGTCCATCCGACCAACGCCTGCCTTGCATAAGTCGTCCGGTGAAATCGTCAACGATGATAACTTCGCCTTCCTGCACGACGTAGTGATGGTCGTTTTTATAGAGAGTGTGCGCCTTTAATGCTTGTTCAACGCAGTGCAGAAGCTCCATATTCGCCGGGTCATAGAGATTGGAAACGCCTAGAAGTCTTTCGGCTTTCTCAACCCCTTTTTCCGTCAGCACGGACGAATGATTCTTTTCGTCAAGCAGATAATCGCCCGTTGTAACTTTTGTTTCCTCGTCCTTATGTCCGCGTTCGAACTGCGGAATTATTTGATTCGCCGTGTAGTATTTATCGGTTGCTTCATCTGACGCACCCGAAATAATCAGAGGCGTTCTCGCTTCGTCAATCAAAATCGAGTCAACTTCGTCAATAATCGCGTAATAATGGTCGCGCTGAACGAGTTGTTCGGGGTCAAACTTCATATTATCGCGCAGATAATCGAATCCGAATTCGTTATTCGTCCCGTATGTAATGTCGCAAGCATAAGCTTCTTTGCGCTCGTAATCGTCCATATCGTTTTGGATACAGCCAACCGTCAAGCCCAGAAAAGTATGAATTTTGCCCATCCATTCCGCGTCGCGCAACGCCAGATAATCGTTGACGGTAACGATGTGAATGCCGCGCCCCGTCAAAGCATTTAAGTAGGCAGGCAAGGTTGAAACTAAAGTTTTTCCTTCGCCCGTTCGCATCTCCGCAACTTTACCCTGATGCAGAATAAGACCGCCGATCAGCTGCACGTCAAAGTGCCGCATTTCCGTCACGCGCACGGATGCCTCGCGCACGGTGGCAAATGCTTCGGGCATTATCTCGCTTAAAACTTCCTGCTCTTTTTTTCGGCGTTCCGCCTTGTCTTCGATTCCTTCGAGCGCCTTCTGAATTTGCTCTTTGAATTTAACGGTTCGCCCCTTTAATTCGTCGTCGGAAAGTTTCTGTACGCTCGGTTCCAGAGCATTAACCTGTCCGACAATCGGATTTATTTTCTTTAAATAACGGTCGGTGTTGCTGCCTAAAATCTTATTGAAAAATTTATCTACTAAAGCCATTTTGTTTATCCTCGAAACGAGCCGTTAGCCGACAACATTTAATTATCGGCTAGAGACTCGTAAATTTAAAAATTATTGAAGTTAGGCGAGATTTTTGGAAAGAATAGATTTTTCGCGTCGCTCGCCGCTTAGTTTGCGCTGTCGATGAGAAGCGCATCAAGCGAGCCGCGCGGCAGGCGCGTGATGACGAAAACCTGGTTGTTTTTGGATGTTACTTTTGTGTTTTCGTAAATCTCTTTGGTTAACTTGTTTTTAACCAACTCGGCGGATGAAGAAAATTCCTGATTGAGGAAGTCGGCAAACTGTTCGGCGTTTGATTTGCCAAAAGAAATTTTCAAAGACAAATCCGCGCTGTTCGCATCAAAATTTATCTTTACGTTCTTGGAATTTTTGCTGTCGAAATCAGCTAATTCAAAGGCTTTCGGTCGAAACTTTTGATCGATTGCGTTTTCAGTAAGCAGCCTTAAGTTTTCATTGGAAACAGTTGAGCCGATTCCTCCGCCTCCGCTGCCACCGCCATCATTGGATACTGATTTATGAAATTCTCCGTCAGCATAAAAGTCTGTCTGAATCGGCAAAGAAATTTTTCCGCTTTCAACTTTCTCTTTAATTTCCTGTAAAAACTGCGCGAACAGAGCGGGAAAATCGTCTTTTGAAAAAAATTCGATTTCTTCGTTATCGGGCTTATTATCTAAATCGTCCTTGACTTCAATTTCATTCTGAATATCAAAATTTCTCGTCAAAGCGGCAAACGATAACGCTTGCGGCGA
>JALZOH010000551.1 GCA_030857305.1 Acidobacteriota bacterium | reverse complement strand
TTGCTCCTTTAACTGAATTTTATCACAAATATTTCTAATTCAAACAGACATCTTGCTCGGATTCAAAACGCCGAACGGAGTCGAAAAATTTTTATATCTCCAGATTCCGATATATTTCGCGCCGGTGTCCGATGCGGAGAAGATAAATGTTTTCTTCATCGAACGAAAATATCATACGATAATTTCGCACGATGACAACGCGGTAAAAACCGCGAAGTCCGGTCATTTGTTTAACGTTTATTGTTGAATCGAAAATATTTGCGGCAAGTTGATTTGCAATTTGAAAGGCTTCTTTCTGAACATCTCGCGGCAAGCGGCGAATGTCTCTGCTAAAACGATTTGTGCGTTGGAGGGCGCGTTTATTGGACGAAATCGGCAAAACTTTTTACCTCGACAAAGTTTTTGTCTTTTACCTCCGCCTGCGCTTCATACAAGCCTTCCAAAAATTCATCGGTGTAAAGCTCGTTCGGCGAAATAATCTTTTCGAGAAAGTTTTGCAAAGTTTTATAAGCCTTCGTGACTTCGCGCAACTCTTCTTCCGATACTTCGAGCGTAATATTTTTCATGTTTTTTGATTATGCCACAAAAGAAATTTCATACAAACATTTTTCCTAGCTTCAAAACGCCGAACGGAGTCGAAAAGTTTTAATTTGTTTCAATTTAGGTCGTCAAGACTCATAACGCTGACGGAAGAATCAATATTTTGAAAATCTTTCCAGTCACCGGTTAATAAATCAGCGTTAACGTATTTAGCGGTCGCCAGAATTACTGCGTCAGGGAGTTTTATCTTTTTGATTTTGTTTTTGCGATAGATTACGGCTTGGTCGGCGATTTCTTTATTGATTCCAACAATTTCAAGATTGGCAAAAAGCTCGTCTATTAAATTCTTTTCCGCTTCATTCTGAAAATCGAAGCCATAAACTTCCATATAGGAAATAATGGAAACATAGAATTCGTCATACTTTGACCGCAGTTTTGCGATGTCAATCTTTTGCTTGGAAGCAAAAATAACGGCATTGCTGTCTAAAATGCTCCTAGTCCCATTCATTTCTCAAGTTCCTTTGCCATTCGACAGGATTTTCAATATCTCGGAACATATCCACTTTCCGCATCTCTTTCAAAACAGCAAATAATTTTTCTTTTTTTTCGCTTTATCTTCAGGCGTTTCCAGCGTTATCACGACGCGAGCTACCGAGTTTTGATACTCCTCGTATTCCTTTGGCAAATGTATTACGCCTTGTTCAATTTTAGTTGTAAATTCAAGCGAATTCATATTTCTCAAAATAACTTAAAAGCCGTATTTTTTCAATGTTTTCAAATTAAACAAACATCTTGCCCGGATTCAAAATACCGTTCGGGTCGAAAACTCGTTTGATTGCTTTCATCATTTCAAGCGTCGGCGCATCAATCGCCATATCGAGATACGCGGCTTTGACGTAGCCGATGCCGTGTTCGCCTGAAATCGAACCGCCAAGCTGAACTGATAATGCAAAGGTTTCTTTCACACACCTACGCGCGCGCGCAATCGAACCGGCATCTTCACGATCGCACATAAAATTAACGTGAATATTGCCGTCGCCGGCGTGCCCGAAATTGGCTACAAAAGTATTGTGCGTTTTTCCGATTTCTTCGATTTTGGAGATTAATTCGGGAACTTTGGAGCGCGGCACGACGACATCTTCGTTCAATTTTAAGCTGCCGTATTTCATTAAACTCGGGCTGATTGCGCGGCGCACGTCCCAGAGCTTGTCTTCTTCTTCTTTTGTTTTTGAACGCAAAATGTCGAAACCGCCGTTTTCCTGTAAAATTCGCTCAATCATCTGCGCGTTACGCTCAACTTCCTGCCGGAAGCCGTCAACCGCGACGATCAAAATCGCATTGGCGTCAGGCGACAAACCAAATGCAAAATTCTGCTCGATTGCGCCAACACAAGCTTTATCAATTACTTCCATCGCCATCGGCAATAAACCTTCGGGCGTGAATTTTGTTAAAACTTTGCACGCTTGT
>JALZOH010000003.1 GCA_030857305.1 Acidobacteriota bacterium | reverse complement strand
TGTAATAATGATAATCATCATGACGGCAATGACTTGCAGCGATGTTAATTCATATTGATAACCGAAAATATTCGTTTCAATTAATGTGCTTTTAAGAGTGCCGCCCAAAAAATCATTTAAAAAAATTGCAAATGCAACGGCAATCGAAGCTTGCGCTCCGGTTTTGCCCACAAATATAAGCATCCAGCCGTACAAAAAACTCCAAATGCGCCCGTAAGCGTCGCGCAAAAAAACGTATTCACCGCCGGCTTCAGGTTTCATCGCGGAAAGCTCGGCATAGGTGAGAGCACCCGCCAGAGACAAAATCCCAGCCGCTACCCAAGCGACAATCACCCAGGTCGGGCTGCCGACATTGCACGTCATTACTCTTGCTTTGAGAAAAACGCCTGTCCCGATAACATTACCTAAAATTATCGAAAATGCCGCGATCAGTCCGAGACCGCGTATCAATGTAATTTTATTTATTGAATTTGAAGCCATAAATTTGTGTTTGGTAAAATTTGAAATCCAGATTAACACGTCTGTAAAAAATGCCAAATTAAATTTTTATCTTATGCTTTTGAAATTGGATTAACTTATGATTGAAACAAATACGATGCGCGAAATCAAAATTTCACCTAACAGTTTAGTTCTGTCTTTGCTTTCACTGTCAGAATTTGCAAAAGTTTGTATTTTAGACTCCTGCAACGATACCTACCCCGATTCACATCTTTTAATTGCGGGAATAAATCCGGTAGAAACGCTGCAATTTTCCGACGACGATTTTGAAAAATCCTTAGAAGGGTTTAATAAAAAACTTATTCAAAACAATTTTGCAGGGATTTTTACAATCGCTTATGATTTTGGGTTAAAGCTGGAGAAAATGAAATTCAGAAAAAAAGAATTTTCGACATTCCCGGAACCCGACATTTTTCTTGCCGTCTTCGATTGTCTGATAATTCACGATTATTCAACAGGCAAAACTTTTTTAAACGGTAACAGTCATAAATTTGACGAAGTAATTAAACAACTCTTTGCAAATCAATCGGATAGAAGAGATAATTTTGATGAAGAATCAGCCGCGAAAATCAATGTTCAATCAAACTTTTCAAAAAAAAGTTATCTCCAAACCGTTGAAAAAATTCAAGAATACATTCGTTCGGGCGACACTTATCAAACAAACTTAACACAACAATTTCGCGGCGAATTACCTGACGATTTAACCGCCCGGAAAATCTTCTGGCGGTTAAAAAAATACCATCCAGCCCCATTCTCCGCTTTTCTCAATAGAATTGACGATACTGTTATCAGCGCTTCACCGGAAAGATTTTGCGCAATAAAAAATCAGACAATACTTTGTTCGCCGATTAAAGGGACTCGTCAGCGCGGAAAAACAGAAAACGGCGACGAGCTTTTGAAACGTGAGCTTTTAAGCAGCGCCAAAGACCGTGCCGAAAATATTATGATTGTTGATTTGCTCCGCAACGATATTGGGAAAGTTTGCCGGTACGGCTCGGTTAAAGTCGAGAAACTTTGCATTTTAGAAACATATCCGACTTATCATCATCTGGTTTCAACAATTCGCGGAGACTTGAAAAACCATTTGAATTTTGGCGAGATTATAAAAGCGATTTTCCCTTGCGGCTCAATCACCGGCGCGCCAAAAATCAACACGATGCATATTATTGACCGAATCGAAACTGTCAATCGAGGGCTTTCAATGGGCGCCATCGGCTATGTCGGGTTTGATAAAACTTTACAAATGAGCGTCGCAATTCGCACATTGGTGGTCAGAAATAACAAAGCCGTTTTTAACGTCGGTGGCGGCATTGTAATTGACAGCGATCCTGAATCCGAATACGAAGAATCACTTGTTAAAGCACAGGCGATTTTTTCTGCTCTGGGAACTGATAAATCTTTCATTCATTTTTTAAACGATTGAAAACGCTGTTGTTAGCAGCTCGCATCTAAAATTTTCAGATTCATTTATCACTTTCCAAATTTTCCTTCATATAAAATTCAAACAAAACCGGAACATTTTTTATTTTTTGGTGTCTAAATATATACAATTCCAGTAGGAAAATGTTATGGATGCTAAACCAAATATCAATATAACGCCTTTGATTGACGTGCTGCTCGTTTTACTAATTGTCTTTATGATCATTGCTCCGACTAAGTCAACTGATTTCAAAACTAAAATTCCACAGCCGCCTCAAAATACAGGAACGCCTCATCCGCATAGCTTAGTAGTTTCACTCAATCATGATCTAACCATCGACTTAAATAATCAAAGCGATCTCGGGACTTCAAATGAACCGAAATTGCTTGTCGAACGCCTTCAACAAATATTTCAAGCGAGAACGGAAAATCTTGTTTACGCTCGCGAAAGCGAATTGGCAAATGATTTATCAGTCGAAAATAAAATTCAACAAACTGTTTTTATCAAAGCACCGCGTTCGGTTGACTACGGCAGCGTGGTAAAAATTATTGATGCCGTGAAAGTTGCAGGTGCAAATCCGATCAGTTTGCAAATTGATGATTTAAAATAATTTGGACTTTAATATTTGCGAACGGCTGCAATGGAATCAGTAGCGTTGCTCTAAATCTTCTTTTTAGAGCTTTTTTTGTGTTATAATTCTTGTTAAAATGAAATCTCACGGGCGATTTTCTGATTAACTCTCCGCATCCAATTATTCGAAATGGTGAATTATTATAAAGTTCTAAAGGTTTCACCAAAAGCTTCAAATACGGAGATAAAATCGGCGTATCGTCGACTTGCGCGCAAACTCCATCCTGATATAAATAACGATCAGGATAATACTTCCGCTGAGTTTACTAAAATTACAGCCGCTTATAATATTTTGGGCAATCCTCAGGAACGCGCTAATTATGATAAGCAATTATTGAAAGTTCAATACAAAACTTTTTCGCAGAGCGATTCGGTTCTATCTTCTGAAAACACGTACGCACGGCGTTGGCGACAAATGGCTTACGAGCGGCGTTATAACGAAATCATCGACCGGATGATCGCCGATGAGCGTCGTGAATCGATGGCTTTGCAAAAGATTATTTTCCCTTTAGTTGCTTTATTTCTCTCTACATGTTTCGTGGCAATCTTTAAACCCTCTATTTTTATAAATTTACACCCGATTGGAAAAATCGTTCTTGTATCGCTTTTTGTGATTGGACTAGTGCATTTATTCAGCCGACTCAAAACCGCCTTTGAAAAATATACCTACAGTGGCGAAGATATCCACGATTCTATTTTAGAAAAAACTGAAATTGAACAAAAACCTTACACTCGTTTAACCGCCATTTGTTTTTTGATTTGCGGTTTTTGCATTAGTTTAGCCGCAGGAATTTTGATTGGAAACTATCTGCAATTTTTTACAATCGCCACTATGCCCTCATTTTTTTCCTCGACCCTAAAGCCGGAATTCGTTTTCTACCCGCCGATTTTTGTTTTACTGGTTGATGCAATGCACGCTTTTGCGTCTCGATTGGAATAAAACATCGTTACTTGACATCGATATTAACGGCATTTATAATTCATAGTTTCTTTAACTGATAGAAAACAATTTTTATTTTTCAATTTTTACGGAGCAAATAAATGCCAAATCATAAATCTGCAATCAAGCGCGTCAAACAAAACGAAAAACGACGCGCTATTAACCGAGGCAATCGCGGAAGTTTGCGAACCCAAATAAAAAAACTTCGCCTCGCGTTGGCAGAAAATAATAAAACTGAAAGTCAGGAACTTCTAAGTCCGACTGTTTCTATTATTGATAAAGCAGTTAACAAGGGCATTATTCATAAAAACACGGCAGCTCGTTATAAATCACGTTTGACGTCACACATTGCAAAGCTAGCTTAGATAAAGATTTGATTTCTTCTTCATTTTTCTCCTTTAATTTGAAAGGAAGCGATTCATAAGCAAAATCGCTTCCTATTTTTTTGCCTTAAAATGCTGCCAGTTCACATACAAGCATTTCGATTTGCAGTCTTGGAGTTCCTCTTGAAGTTTTTATTGCCAAGTCAGTTTCAAAAATTCTTTGTAAGAATTTTGTAAGTTCTGTGGTGTCCGTGCGGCGTGCCGTTGCCAGAAAGTCCTCTTGTTTACCGTACGGCAATTTCATAATTCGCGCTACTTCCCTTCGTTCGACTCCTTGCCGCATTAATTCTTTTGACAATAAGAGGCGATGAAAATTGCTGGCAACCAACCCAAGAAGCATCAAAGGTTCTACCCCGTCATCTAAAATCTTTTTCAAAACTTCAAGCGCCTTAACTTTATTTTTTGAAAGTAGGTAGTCGGTTAATTCAAAATTAGAGAGCTCGCGCGAATTCGGCACGAGTGTTTCGACAAGTTCAAAAGTAATCAAGGAGTCAGGCAAAGCCGCAACCGACAATTTTTCTATTTCGGTCGTCAACCGGCGTACATTATTTCCCACTAAAGCAATTAAATGTCTTATTGCCCTTTCATCCGCCTCAATATTAAGTTCTTTTATTTTTGTCTTTGTCCATTCTATTGATTCATTGTCGCCTAATTCCGTAAATTCTACCGCCACAGATTTTGCAAGCAGTAATTTAGAAATTTTTCGGCGTTTGTCTATTTCATCGGCGAGAAATATTACTACGGAAGTTTTAGCCGGATTATTTAAATATTTTAATAAAAGAGCTTCGTCTTCTTCGCGGAGCGTATCCTTTTTCGAGTTTGCAGAAACAATGACATTGGTTACGAGAATTACACGATAAGACGAAATCATCGGTAATTGTTCGGCAGAAGCAAGGGCATACTGGAGTTGGTCAAAACTACCGAGAGAAAATTCCGTTTCATTAAATTCTCTCAAAGTTGAATCGGCTAAAATCAATTCGGCAATCGTTTTGGCGGCTATATCTCGAAGATAAGTTTCCGCTCCGAAAAGCAAATATACCGGGGCAAATTCCCGCTTTTTTAACCGGTTTCGCAAATCGCTTCGACTTAAAATATTCATTTCAAATTGGGTTAAAAAAATTCAAAATTTGTTTTTAAATATAGAAAACTTTCGATGATTATTTATAAAGGGTAATTCCGTTCGGGGAAAAACAGGCGGAATTAACTATTTCCCACGATTTTCTTTGACACCCAGACCATTAATGATTGTTGAAACTACGGATTCAGCAAAGACACGCGACATTCTTTCAACCGCCGGATCTTCTTCGTTGAAAAAAGAGCGCGGGTCTTCTGAAAACTCAAAAGAGTCTCGAAATATAAAGTTTTGATTATCGTAAAGAATTTTATTTTCCTTCAAATCGCGGATTGTCACCGCCGCCACAATTGTTACTTCATAAACACGCGCCCGACCATCACGGTCAAGTAAGACGCCTGTAAAATAGAAATTGCGAATAGTTCCTTCGATTACCGCATCTGCGCCTTCACGAGTGCCTTGAACTTTCAGCCCGCGACCGCGTTTGATAATTTCCTTCGTCACGGCTTCGGTAAAACGTGTCTCAACGCGGTAGCGCGCGCCGGCAACCTCAAATTGAAAAGCCGGGACGGCGACGGTTTTTATCTGCTTCGGCAAACCAGAATTGGTGACAGGTTTATAGCATTCCGTAAAACCGGAAACTCCGAGAAAAAGTAGAAGAATAAAAAATAACCGAATTTGTTTCATAAAATTTTTTTGATTTCATCAACGACTTTTAATGCCTCGACAGTTTCTTTGACCTCGTGGACACGAACAATTTTGGCGCCATTGATGACGCAGACGAGAGCCGAAGCGACGGAACCGTTTAAGCGATTTTCGGTCGGCGCATCGCCCAAAATTTTTCCGATAAAAGATTTACGCGAAGTTCCGGTTAAAATCGGAAAGTCAGAAAATTCCTCGCAGATTTTATTTATCTTAGCAATTAACTCCAGATTCTGCTCGAAACTTTTGCTAAAGCCCAGACCAACGTCGAGAACAATATTTTCTTTTTTTATTCCACAATCGAAAGCTTTTCTTATATCATTTCGCAGTGATGAAATCACTTCACAAATAATATCATTTTCGATTTTTTGACTGTGCATCGTCTCAAAGCTGCCGCGTAAATGCATCAAGACAATTCCGGCTTCTGTTTTTGCAGCAACTTCTCCAATATTTTTATCGAACTTCATTCCTGAAATGTCATTGATAATTTCCGCTCCGGCTTCTAGAGCTCTTAACGCGACTTCTGATTTACTTGTGTCAATCGAAATTGGAAAATCAAATTTTTGCGCGATTTCTTCAATTACAGGAATAACGCGCTGGATTTCTTCCGCAACTTCAACTCGTTTACTATTTGGTCTTGTCGATTCCCCGCCGACATCAATAATATCTGCGCCGTTTTCAATCATTTTCTCGGCTTGAGACAAAGCTTTATCAACGGACAAGTAATCGCCACCGTCTGAAAAACTGTCAGGGGTAACATTTAAGATCCCCATCACCAGAGTTTTAGATTGATAAGAAATTTTCCGTTTTGAGGTTTGCCAGAAGTCTCTCATTGTATAATTTCGGAACAGAAAAAAGGCAAAAGTAAAAATTTAAGCTTTTACTTTTGCCTTTTAATTTTTGACTACGCATTTATCAAGCTGTCGCCGGGTTATTACCGGTTATTGGCGGCAAAATCGGCTTTTTAAATGGACTCTTCACAGATTCCTCGGATAGTGTCGGATTATTTCCACTATCTGAATTCCTGGAACTATTTTCATCATCTAAAGGAAGCCCGGCAACTAATCTCCGAATCTGGACTCCGTCAAGCGTTTCTCTTTCAATAAGGGCTTCCGTAAGGCGCAACATTGCGTCATGATTGTCGCTGATAATTTGCTTGGCAAATTCGTATTGTTTAGCAATGATTTTTTTGACCTCCTGATCAATTTTTATTGCCGTATCTTCTGAATAATCTCTGTGTTGAGAAATTTCACGACCGAGAAAAATTTGTTCTTCCTTTTTTCCAAAGGTCAGAGGACCGAGCTCACTCATTCCATATTCGCAAACCATCGAGCGAGCGAGTTCTGTCGAGCGTTCAATATCATTTGAGGCTCCGGTGGTAATGTTCTCCGCGCCGAGATAAAGTTCTTCGGCAATGCGACCGCCCATTAAAATCGCAATTTGGCTCGTCAGGTGTTCTCTTGTATAACTATGACGGTCGCCTTCCGGCAGTTGCATTGTCACGCCGAGAGCCATTCCGCGCGGAATAATCGAAACTTTATGAACCGGATCGGCGCTCGGAACTTTTAAGCCGACAAGGGTATGTCCTGCTTCGTGATAGGCGGTAAGTTTCTTTTCTTCATCAGAGAGAACCATACTTTTGCGTTCAGCACCCATCATTACTTTGTCTTTGGCAATTTCAAAATCGCTCATCGCCACAACTTTTTTGTTGTAGCGCGCCGCGTTTAAGGCTGCTTCATTGACAATATTTGCCAGATCAGCCCCGGTAAATCCAGGAGTTCCACGGGCGATGACGTTAATCTCCACATTTTCATCAAGCGGAATTTTGCGAGTATGAACTTTCAAAATTCCTTCGCGTCCTTTAACATCAGGGCGTCCAACCATCACGCGGCGATCAAAGCGTCCGGGACGAAGCAGCGCCGGGTCAAGAACGTCAGGACGGTTTGTCGAAGCGATTAAAATTACACCATCATTTGATTCAAAACCATCCATCTCAACCAGTAGCTGATTGAGAGTTTGTTCGCGTTCATCGTGTCCCCCGCCGAGTCCGGCGCCGCGATGCCGCCCGACCGCATCAATTTCATCAATGAAGATAATACACGGGGCATTTTTCTTGCCCTGCTCAAATAAATCTCTCACGCGACTTGCGCCGACGCCGACGAACATTTCTACAAAGTCCGAACCGGAAATTGAAAAGAAAGGAACATTAGCTTCGCCGGCAACGGCTTTAGCGAGCAAGGTTTTGCCGGTTCCCGGAGGTCCGACCATCAAAACGCCTTTCGGAATTTTTCCGCCAAGTTTTTGAAACTTTTGTGGGTCTTTTAAGAACTCGATAATTTCTTCGAGCTCTTCTTTGGCTTCCTCAACGCCGGCAACGTCTTTAAATGTAATACGCTTTTGCTGATTGTTGAGTAGCTTCGCCTTCGATTTTCCAAAGCTTAAGGCTTTATTGCCGCCCGCCTGCATTTGGCGCAGGGTAAACGCCAGAAAGCCGATGAGCAGAAGAAAAGGTAAAGCATTTATTAATACAATCCAGAAAAGCCCGCTCGAGGCTTGTTCAAACTTAACCGAAGTTCCGGCATCCTTCGCCGATTTTAAAAGCGCTTCACGCGGAGCGTCGCTAGTATCGAGTTTGGTGAAAAATTTATCTTTGTTTTTATCGGTCAATTCAACCGAATCCTGTTTAAAGAGAACTTCACTGACCTCTTTATTTTCAATCCGCGTTGAAGCTATGTCATAACTTAATTCCTGCGGATTTTTAGTTTGTTTACTATTCAAAAAATAAACAAACAAGAAAGCAGTAGATATAATTGTTAACCACAATAAAACTTGTTTCAGTTTAGAACTCAAATCTTTCCTCCAAAATAACTCTCATCTCAATTATTGAAAGTTCATCCCTTCAATTTTTCTATGCTGTTTTGATGAAAGTTTCTTTTCATACGTTGTTCTTGATAGTGATCAAAAACGTTTTGTCTAAATGTTAAACATTGATTGTAGTTTGCGCTGCGCCATTTTTCAACCTTCAATTTTAGATAGAGTAATTTTAGTTAAATTTTATCAGCCTGGAAAATTGAAAATTTGTTATTAATCGCATTTTATTATTTTCGCTGAAACATTAATTTACCTTTTTCTTTAATAACAAATTCGTCACCCGGCAACTCAACTAATCTGCCGCTTTTACGACTTGATATGAGCCGTTCAATTGCTTCAATATGTTTGGTTGTTAATTGCCTTAAACTGCCGCGTTGACTCTTCAGCCATTCGCTCAAAATTAAATTACGGATTGACGGTAATAGATCTATTAAATTTTTTATTAACAGATACTTTTCTTGCTGCTTTGAGGAATCATTTTCAAAATTAATAGATTGAGAAGCTTTATTATGTTCGCCAAATTTTTGTAAAGCATCATAATCCTCGCGCAATAGGCAAGCAGTCTTCGCCAGTGTTTCGACTATTTTCGGGTTAAATTCCTTCATCAAGGGGAGCAAAAGTTTTCTTACACGCACACGCTTAAAAGATAAATCTTCATTCATCGCGTCATGCCTAAATTCAATTTTATTATCCAAACAAAAATTTTCCGTATCGCTTCGCTTCGCCCAATTTAGTAACGGACGGACAAGCAATATTTCACTACTCTGATCTATTTCTCGTCTTAAATTGATCCCGCTTAAACCGTTTAACCCGCTGCCGCGTATTAAATTTAGTAAGACTGATTCAGCCTGATCATTAATTGTATGGGCTGTTAATACAATCGAGGCGTGAAGATGCTCCGCTGTTTTCCTTAAAAATCGGTAACGCTCAATCCGTGCATTCTGTTCAAGATTGCCCTGGAGTGAGATTCTTCCAACTCCCAAAGCAAACTCAAAATCGCATTTTTCAGCCAAAACCTTGACGTACTGCGCATCCTGTTCGCTGTCGAAACCTCGTAGATTATGATTGTAATGAGCAATTATAACACGCAAGCTCAACTTTTTTCGATTAGTTAAATCCTGTAAAGCCACTAGCAAACCGGTTGAATCCACTCCGCCGGAAACAGCCACGACTATAGTTTGATCATCAGAAGGCAATTGAAGCTTGCGCCATTCTGTCAATAATTTACGAGAAAAATCATGCATAAAAATGCCCAGCTCACGTTTAGTTCAAAATAAATACGATTGTAAATTTGGATTATTCGCCATGTGAACTTAATTTTCTTCAAACCTCAAACCCTTTTTCGCATTGTCCAAAGCCTCTAAAACTCTTTTAAAGACCGTATCGCCAGCGGTGTTTTTACTTTCTAAATAACTTTCAAATGTAATAAATTCGTAGACATCACTTTCAATAACAGATGAGAAATTTTGCAACTTTTCTAGATTTAATTTTTGAATTTCCATTTCTTTCAACTGTGCGTACTGCTCGATATTTTTCGCAATCTCCTGCGCAGATTCGATAGAAACATTTTTTTGCATAAGATATTCAACTAACCCATCAGAATTAAAAAAATTTGTTAATGCCGCATTTTTTGTTTTCAATTCATTTACAATGACCGAGTCCAAAACAATTTTAGAGCTTTGTAAACATAATTTTACCGTATCCACCGTATCAAAAACGGCTTCTAATGCTTCTCCTAAATCTTTACTGAAATTTAACGGAAGACCTTTCAGGGTTGAAAGAATTGCTGTTTGATGTCCAAAGATACGTCCTGATTTTCCGCGGATAGTTTCTAAAGCCGTCGTGTAAACTCCATTTAATTCCAAAGGTGGGTTTGCTGCTTCTTTGTGGTTAAATTTCAAGTATTGAAATTCCTCAGAAGAATATAAAATCAAATCCGCTGCCAAACGTGAAAGATGCATTATTAAAACCGCGCAGGCACCGACGAATTCGACAACAAAGTCTCTGTCTGAAATGGCATCTAAATTATTTGCCGCCATTCCTTCAAAATTAAGCGCGCGCGCTACTTCTTCATAATCTATTTCAAGGAAAATTCTCGCATTATCATCTGCGCCCAAAGGCAAAACATTGACGCGCCGCCAAACTTCGTCGAGCCTTTCTCTATCGCGCGAAATCATTTCGTAATATGCTAAACACCAGTCCGCCCAAAGCGACGGATGTGTTTTTGTCGAATGCTCAAATACTGGCAAAACCGCTTCAATCTGCTTTTCACCTGCTTCTATTAAAGACCCTTGAAAGCTTTTAGCAAGCCCGGATATTTCGACAATTTCGTCGCGCAGCCAAATTCTGAATGCAGTCGCTGTTTGTTCAGCCCTACTTCGACCGATCAAAATTTTTCTTGCCGGTTCACCGACCAATTGAACCAATTTTTCTTCGATAAAAGTATGAACATCTTCAAATGGCAAGCTGTTAAAATAATTCGCATCATGCTCAGCTCGTTTAAGAATGGTGTGCAAGCCGTTTTTTATCCGTTCCGATTCTAATCTCGTCAAAACGCCGGCATTGAAAAGCGCATCGGCATAGGCAAAATCCACTTTAATATCCGCATAAAAAAGCCTTCGGTCAAATGCCAACGTACTATTGAATTCCTGCAACAGTTTTTGCGATTTTTCTTCCATTCTGGAGCAATCTTTATCATTTATCAAAACCATTTTTATACTTTGAAAATTCCTTTATGATAAAAAAACATTTGAAATTCAAATTATCCATCAGTTATGCAGATGAAAGCGGGTTATTTTGATTATTACATCTTTTACCTTCCATTGATAAATCAAAGATATAATTTGCTATAATCGAACACAAAGAATGTCTGGATTTTTCATTATATTTCATTAATATTTTCTTGAATGAAACTTAGTCTAAATACTTCAATCCTGGAGCTTCCAAGTTTTGACTTTGCCAATTTATCAACGGCAATGGCGCGCAAGTTAGCGCTGGCAGTGACTAGTTTTGCTTATAAAAACGATTTGTTGGAAGCAACCGTCGAAGACTTACTTAATTATTTTCCGATGCGCTATGAAGACCGTTCAAATCTAGTCCGGATTGACGAACTGAATGATGGTCTAGAGGCTTCTGTTGAATTGTACACAAGAGTTTCCGGCGGTTTTCGAGTCGGTAAAAATCGTGGTCCGAAGGCTCCGCCGCTTTATATCTTTGAAATCACGGGCGGAGATGTCGAAAGAACAATGAAGCCCGTCGTCGTCTGGTGGTTTGTGTCCGGCAAACAAGCTCATCGCATTGCCGGTTATTACCAATCGAGATTTGAGCGGGGCACCCGTTTCGTTGCTTTTGGTAAATGGGAATGGGACGGCAGGAGAAATACTTATGCTCTGCGTTTAAATAAACCCGATGAACTTGAAATCTTACCGACCGAGGTTGATACGGAATCATTCGGTTTGCTAAGAAATTTGTTAAATGAAAAAGAAACATTTGAACCGGAAATTAAAATTCCTGAAAAACGGGGACGAAAAATAACCGATGAAAGCGACGAAGAATTGCTGGAAGACGTTGATAATCCTGAATTTGCAATCATTCACACGGGACGCCGCGTTCCCGTCTATCGCAAACTCGGACAATTTCAAACAAAACGTCTCCGCGAAATAATTTATAACATACTGCAAAACTTGGATAAGTCTGCGGTTGTTGAAACTTTGCCGGAAGATTTATGTCAAAGACAAAAACTATCTTCGCGCTCCCGAGCCATCGAAGAAATTCATTTCCCACCTGAAGACGCAAGTTTAACCGAATACGAAGTTTCAAGAAGTAACGCCCACCAGCGCTTGATTTTTGAGGAATTCTTTTGGGTTTCTTTTGCCCTCCAGTTAAAACGCGGTGAGCGAATTAAAGAACCGAAAGGCACCATTATTGAAATTAGCGATAAAACCTTCGAAAGAATGAAATCGCTTTTGCCGTTTACTCTCACCGGCGCACAGGATAAAGTTATCAAACGGATATTTGAAGATATGCAGTCGGACGCTCCAATGAACCGGCTTGTGCAGGGCGATGTCGGAAGCGGAAAAACAATCGTCGCTTTTCTGGCGATGTTTGCCGCGATGGAAAACGGTTATCAAACGGCTTTGATGGCTCCAACTGAAATACTGGCGGAACAGCACGCACGTAATGCCAAGAAAATATTTGCCGATTCGCCTTACCGCATCGAACTTCTTACGGGCGGTTTGCGCGCCGCCGATAAGCGAAAAGTTCACAAAGATATTGCCAGTGGTGAAATAAATTCGATTATCGGTACGCACGCGGTAATACAGGATTCGGTTGAATTTGAAAAGCTCGGTTTGGCAGTGGTTGATGAACAGCACCGGTTCGGCGTCCTGCAGCGGGCTCAATTGCGCGCCGGAGGTTTCAATCCGGATATTTTAGTGATGACTGCAACTCCGATTCCGCGGAGCCTTGCAATGACGGTTTACGGTGATTTGGATGTTTCAGTAATCGACGAGCTTCCGCCCGGGCGAACGCCCGTCAAAACTGTTGTCGTCGGCGAAGATAAGCGCGAAGGCGTTTACAAAGGGATCGAGCGCGAAATCCAGCTTGGAAGGCAGGTCTATATTGTTTATCCGTTGATTGAAGAATCTGAAAAAATGGACTTGAAGGCGGCAACGCAGATGTTTGAAGAGCTGCGTGACAAGATTTTTCCAAACTACGCCGTCGGTCTCCTTCACGGCAAAATGAAAGCCGCCGAAAAGGAAAATGTGATGCAGAAATTTACAAGCGGCGAAACCCATATTCTCATTTCGACCACGGTTATCGAAGTCGGTGTTGATGTTCCGAATGCCAGTTTGATGATTATTGAACACGCAGAAAGATTCGGTTTATCGCAGCTTCATCAGCTTCGAGGGCGCGTCGGACGCGGAGCTGAACAATCTTTCTGCGTTTTACTCACCGGCGACAAAAAAACCGCTGTCGCCAGAGAACGCTTGGGAATAATGGAAGAAACGACTGATGGCTTTCGCATTGCCGAAAAGGATTTGGAAATCAGAGGACAGGGAGAAATTCTCGGAACGAGACAATCAGGCGCGCAAACATTTAAAATTGGAAATATTATTCGCGATTTAGAAATTTTAGATAAAGCGCGGCTGGAAGCGGAATATTATTTGACCTCAAAACGCCTAACTAAAGCAACATCCACGCTCATCGAAGTTGCCAAGGCAGACGGACGATTTAAGTTTGCCGGAATCGGTTAAGAACCGTTTATCTTTTTAGCGTAAATTTAAGTTTGAGTTTTTTGTAGATACTTGGTTATAGTTTATTTTGACAATTATTTCTCTAATCAAAGAATTTTATTAAAATTCATCAGATACATTTTAATGGAAAACCGCCGCTCACCATCGAATATTTCAAAACCTACAAATCGCAATAAATTTTTGCAGCGCAGTGATAATGAAAAATCCAACGTTTCACCCATCCGCCGATCAGGTCCAGGGTTCGAAACAAAAGAAGAAAGATTTGTCAATAAAAATGCCGGTACGCCTCAAGAACAGAACAGATTTTCACCTCAAAAACCAAAGTTTCAAAAAAACAATGAACAATTTCAGGCGAAAAACATAAGGTTTCAACCGAAAAGCAATTCTAAAGTCAGCCAAGACACCCAAAAATCCTGGGAAAACAAAGTTAAACCACAAATTGTTTCCGATCTGCAGATTACTGACGGTAAGCACATCGGAAAATACCTGCAAGATTCGGCATCACCAAAAATGCGCCAAACCTCTCGTCATCTTCGGGAGGCGATGTTCAAAATTCTATACAGAAAGATTAGAGGAGCGAGATTTTTAGATTTGTGCGCGGGAATCGGTACAATCGGCATCGAAGCCATCTCGCGCGGGGCAGCTTTAAGTACGTTTGTTGACCGCTCTGCTAAAGTGACTGATTTAATCAAGAAAAATCTTGAAATCTGCGCGATTAAAGAGGGGCACGGCGAGATTTTTGAAATGGAAGCGGTTTCGTTTCTAAAACAAATGGGAAAACGTCGCCGTCGCTGGGATATTGTGTATTACGATCCATCATTTAGCGCGGATTTTGAAGAAGTTTTAGAATATTTCAAACGCGGAATCGGTGTCGGAAGGCTTGGAGTATTGGTTATCGAGCATCACACCGAAATGTTTTTTCCTGAAAATTTGGGCTTAATGAAACGTTTGCGTGTGGTTACACAAGACGAAAATTCACTCAGTTTTTACGAGAACAAATAAAAAACAGTCAATCGTCTAAAGATGTCAGTTTCATTTTTAATTAATATTTACAATTGATAATTGATAAAATGCGCATTATTGCCGGGGAATACCGCCGACGAGTAATAAAGAATCCTTCCGGTCGAAAAACGCGTCCGACATCCGATCGTTTGCGTGAAACTTTATTTAATGTTTTAAACCCTTTTATTTCAGCTAACACTAGATTTCTCGATTTATGTGCCGGAACCGGAGCAATCGGGATTGAAGCAATTTCACGTGGTTGCGGCTTTTCAACTTTTGTGGACAAGTCACGGCGGTCATGTGTTTTGATCGAAGAAAATCTCGACCTTTTGCAAATCTCCGAAAAACAAGCGGAAATAATCTGTCTCGAGGCGGAAAAGTTTATTTCGCGCCAAAATTTATCAGCCTGGGACTTCGTGTTTTTTGATCCGCCATACAAAACTGATTATTCAATAACCTTGTCTGAAATAGGCGCCGACGTGGGTAAACTGCTGCGGGATGATGGAAAACTAATTGTCGAACATCATTTTAAAAAATTATTGCCGGACATAGTCGGAAATCTTCGTCGCTGGAGAATCATCAAACAAGGTGAAACGCAGTTGAGTTTTTATGAAAAAGAAGAATTTCCAAAAAATTTGTAAATGAAAGTATTTGTTTGGCTTATCTTATGCCTGATCTGGGGAACAACTTGGTTTTTTATAAAAATTGGACTCGAAGATCTACCGCCCATCAGTTTCGCTGCCGCCAGATTCGTTCTGGCTTTAATAATTTTAGGCGCGATAATTTTAATTCAAAAAATCGAGTTGCCGAATACAATTCGAGATTGGAAACTTTTAGCAATAACCGGTATTCTGCAATTCTCGATTAATTACAGTCTTGTCTTTTGGAGCGAGCAATATATTTCGTCGGGACTTGCCGCCGTTCTGCAGGCAATGATTTCCGTGTTCGGGCTTGCTTTAGCCTGGTTTCATCTGCCTCAGGAAAAAATTACGTGGTTGAAAATTTTTGCCGTCTTGCTTGGAATTAGCGGCGTAACAATAATTTTCATCGAACAACTTCAAATAAATAGTGTTCTAGCTTTTATCGGCTGTGCGGCGATTGTGGTCGGCGCTTATGCTGCGGCGCACGCATCGATTTTGATAAAAGCCTACGGCAGCCAGCTTCATCCTGCCGGAATGCTGTTCGGTCAGATGGCGTGTGGAATTCTTCCAGTAATTTTTTACGGGTTGCTAAAAGAAGGTAATCCGATTTATTTTAATTGGACTTGGCGTGCTTTAATTTCAGTGCTTTATTTAACTGTTTTCGGGACAATCATAGCCTTTTGGCTTTACTATTGGCTTTTGAATAAAATTGAATCGACTAAGGCAATGGTAATTTCGCTTGTTACACCTTTGATAGCGGTTATGGTCGGTGGAATATTTTTGGGTGAAAAATTACCGCCTCAAACTATTATTGGCGGAATAATTATTTTAACCGGTGTCGGTTTAATTGTCTTTAAAGGAAAAATAAAAGATAACGCGGATTTACAGCCCGCCGCTAGGGAAATTTAAATTTCATGTTTTTTAAATTTACAACTGCTGGGGAATCACACGGAAAGGCTCTGGTTGCTGTGGTCGAAGGGTTGCCCGCCGGTTTAGAAATCAATGTCGAGGAAATAAATTTTGAGCTTTGGCGCAGGCAGCAAGGTTACGGACGCGGCGGACGACAAAAAATCGAAAAAGATGAAGTCCAGATTCTCTCCGGCGTGAGGCACGGGAAAACACTCGGCTCGCCAATCGCTTTTACAATTGAAAACCGAGATTTCGTCCATTGGCAAGAAGTGATGTCAAGTACGGCGCTCAAGTCCAAGCCGAAGAATCCGCGCCTCGTAACCCGTCCTCGTCCGGGTCACGCCGATTTATCGGGTGGTCAGAAATTTCAAACCAGAGATTTACGCGACGTTCTCGAACGCGCTTCGGCACGCGAAACTGCCGCCCGCGTTGCTTGCGGAGCTTTTGCCAAACAACTCGTTAAATATTTTGGTATTGAAATAAAAAGCCACGTCATAAAAATCGGGGACGTTCCGACAAATCCCTTAGAAAAAACTTTTGCAGAAATTGCCGCCCTCTCTGATGACGAACCGCTCCGCTGCGCCGATAAAAATGTCCAAAATCAAATGATTGATTTAATCGATACCGCTAAAGCCAACGGCGATACTCTGGGCGGTATTTTTGAAGTTGTCGCCAAAAACGTTGTCGTCGGCTTAGGTTCTCACGTATCCTGGAGTGAAAAACTAGATGGCAGAATTGCGCAGGCTTTTATGTCAATCCAGGCGACCAAAGCCGTTGAAATCGGAAACGGTGTTGAAAATGCTTTTCTTTTCGGCTCAAAAGCTCACGATGAAATCATTTACAGGGACGATAAATTTCAGAGAACGACGAATCGCGCCGGCGGTCTCGAAGGCGGAATTACAAACGGCGAAGAAATCCGCGTGCGTGGGTACTTAAAGCCGATTTCCACTTTGAGAAAACCGCTCCGGTCGATTGATATCGATTCAAAAAAAGAAAATCTTGCCGCCTTTGAACGCTCAGACATCACAGCGGTTCCAGCTGCCGGCGTCATCGGCGAAGCGATGTTGGCGATAGTTTTAGCCAATGCGATGCGAGAAAAATTTGGTGGGGATTCGATTGATGAAATGAGTAGAAATTTCGAGAGTTATAAAAAGACTGTTCAAAAATATTAAAATAAACACTGCTTTAAATCGTAAAAAAACCTCTCTAAATTATTTAATCCAAGCTGCAAGTTATAAATTTTCACCTGAGAGGCTCAGAAAAGAATCCGCTTTGTTGCGCCGGATTTTTCTCTTTTCCGGCGCTTCTCAGCATGAGCTCAGTGCCTCTGCAGTGAAATCTCTTCATTTTTTTTAACTGGCAAATGATTATTTAGGCGAGTTTAAAGTCTTACCAATGTCACGCCGATACTGTATCCCATCCCATTTGATTTTGCCGACGGCTTGGTAAACTTTTTTTAAAGCATAATCTAAATTTTCACCTGTTGCAGTTACCCCTAAAACTCGTCCCCCCGAGGTGATAAAATTTCCCTTCTTGTCTTTTGAAGTTCCCGAATGAAAAACATTTAAGTCCCGCATTGCTTTCAATTTATCCAAGCCATAAATAATATCACCGGTTACAGGCTTTTGCGGGTAGCCTTTGGAAGCCAGAATAACGCAGGCTGAACTTCCCTCTTCCCACTGGATTTTTAATTGAGAAAGGGTTTGCGTGCCGATTGCTTCACAAATATCCAACAAATCGGTTTTCAGGCGAACCAGGATAACTTGTGTTTCAGGGTCGCCAAAACGAACATTGTATTCCAAAACCTTGATCCCGTCTTTGGTTAACATCAAGCCGAGAAATAAAATTCCGGCGAACGGGAAACCTTCAAACGCCGCTCCTGTTAATGTCGGCTCAATTATTGTTTTCGTAATCTGTTTTAGCTGTTGTTCGCTTAAAAGCGCAGCATCGGAAATTGTTCCCATACCGCCGGTATTAGTGCCGGTGTCACCTTCACCGATCCGCTTATGGTCTCGACATGGCGGCATCAGCGCAAAATTTTTACCGTCGGCAAAAAGCAAGACGGAGACTTCGTCTCCAATTAAACATTCTTCCAAAACGATTTTTTGCGCCGCGGCTTCTCCAACTGTCTGAGCGAGTTCATTTATAGCTTTTTTCGCTTCACGACGATTTTCCGCAATAATGACGCCTTTACCTGCCGCTAGTCCATCGGCTTTCACTACGACCGTTGCATTTTTGTCACCAAAGATACCGCTTTCAAGTATATTCACGGCTTCGTCTACTGAATTTGCAGTCTCGTATTTAGCAGTTGGAATGTTATATCGCGACATAAAATCTTTGGCAAAAGATTTGCTCGATTCAAGTTGCGAGGCTGTTTGAGAAGAACCGATAATTTTTATTCCGTGTTTTCCAAATTCATCAACGATCCCTAGCGCCAGGGGATTTTCGCTACCGACAAAAGTTAAATCAATATGGTTTTGGGCGGCAAAAATTTTCAGCCCTTGTATGTCATCCGGTAGTATATCTACGCACTCAGCTGTTTCAGCAATACCTTGATTGCCGTTTGCGCAAAAGATTTTTTCGACCCTTCGGCTTTTATTAAATGCCCAACAAAGCGTGTGTTCACGTCCACCGCTACCGATTACTAAAATTTTCATATTTTATTATTAGAGATTTTGGCTTTCTAAAATTATATTTCTCGAATCAAAAACTTGACACCGAATGTTAATAGGTTTAACTTTTTCTTCAACTTCTGTGAATTTAAGAACAGTCGGGTTTTATATTACAACTTAAATACAAACCATTTCCTAAGAAACATCCTAAAATAATTTTAGAATTATGTTTTGTTTTAAATTTAAATATTTTGAATATTTATTCACAAAGAATTAATTTGAGAAGGTAGTAATTAGTGTCCAAAGTTGACTTTAGCAATCAAAAGGAAATCAATAAAAATACTTTAACGGGCGAATCAGAATTTGAGGAGATAATTATTGTATGCATTGATTGCGCCAATGAATTTGTCTGGACGGTGGGTGAACAAACGTTTTATCGGGATAAGGGTTTGAAAAATCCGCCCAAGCGCTGCAAAGATTGTAAAAAAGCGAAAAATGAAAGACTTGCGTCGATTGCCGCCGCCCAAGCTGCCGGCATAAAACAAAAAATTGAGGTTGCCGTTCATTGCGCGAAGTGTGGTTCTTATACAACTGTTCCTTTTTATCCATCACAAGGTCGTCCTGTTTATTGTCGTTCATGTTTTCTGCAAATGCATCCCTCAGTTTTCGATAACACTTAACATATTATCCGCCGACATGAACACTCGGTCTTAATTTAGGATTATGTTCTGCCTGACGTAGAATTTCTCTTGTGACCGGCGCCGTATCTCCTTCTCCAAATAAAATATATCTGACTAAATAAGCTACCGGATTACCTTCACTCCATCCGAAATAAACGTGGGGTATCTTGCCTGTTTTGTCTCTGAGATGCAGCAACAATGCGGCGATGGCATTTGGCACGGCGGGCGCTACGGTCCGGAGAATTTTATATCCATCAATTTCAACGCCGCGAATTTTTAGCTTACCCTTAAAATCAGACGCGTCACCCAGTTCAATTTCGTAAAAAAGAATCGGGTCGCTCGACGGAATGTGATTGTCAACTCGTTTTTCTCGCTCGTTGAAACGGTATTCCTCAACGTCTCCGGTTTCGCGCCGGTTAGTGACGATGCGAATTTCGCCCTCCGCCATTTCATTTAAGAATTGCCGGGCTTGCTCGTCAAATTCTATTTTTTCGACGCGCAATTCGGTAGTCCGCAACGCGCGGGAAATAAATGAAGCCAGAACAATTCCCAAAATAAACAACGAAGCGATCTTGATGCCGTCGGGGCGTTCGATAACATTCGTAATAGTCGTATAAGCGAAAACGGCAGCGATAACTAAAAATACCCATTTTACAGCCTGTTTTCTGACCCAGGCGGAAATTGTCACGGCAACCGCCGCCGAAGTCATTAAAACTAAAACTCCGGTCGCGTAAGCGCCGCCCTGCGCCTCGACATTTGCTTGAAAAACAAAAGTGATAACAAAACATATCAACGTAATAACAATTACTAACGGGCGAGTTGCGCGCGCCCAATCAGGTGCCATCCCGTAACGCGGCAGATAACGCGGAACAATATTCAAAAGCCCAGCCATCGCTGACGCTCCGGCAAACCACAAAATCAAAATCGTGCTGACGTCGTAGGCGGTTCCAAAATAATCGCCCAAGTATTGATGCGCTAGATAAGCCAAAGCGCGCCCCTGCGCTTTGCCGCCTTCTTGAAATTCCGAAGCGGGAATCAAAACGCACGTAATAAAGCTGCTGCAAATAAGAAAAAAACTCATTATCAGCGCCGCGCTCATTAGAAGTTTGCGGGTATTGGCAATCCGGTGCGGATTTTTGACCAATGGCATCACGGCGACTCCAGTTTCAAACCCGGAAAGTCCCAAAGCGAGTTTCGGGAAAACGAGAAGTGAAAGACCGATTATCAGTAAAAGGCTGCGCGGTTCGCTTCCGCCGCCGATGATTGTAGTTGTAAAAAGCGCTTCCTTCCAATTTGTCAGCAGCGCCGGATGCGTCGCAATTTCATAAAAACCGGCGGCAATCACAATAACATTCAAAGATAAATAGCCTATTACTAAAAAAACAGCGATTCCGATTGCT
>JALZOH010000550.1 GCA_030857305.1 Acidobacteriota bacterium | reverse complement strand
ACCATCATTCCGAAATTGCCGAAAAACGCTTTGACGCGCCCGATTGATTCGGGGCGATTAAAATCTAATTTATAAATTTCCCCGTCTTTAACAACGCGCGGTACCGGTAAAAAAGGTTCAAGTTCGGCGGTGCAGCAGCACGGTCCGCAGCCGGGACCACCGCCGCCGTGCGGTGTAGAAAATGTTTTGTGCAAATTCAAATGAATTACATCCACGCCGAAATCACCCGGACGCGCCACGCCGACGAGCGCGTTCATATTGGCGCCGTCCATATAAACCAAGCCGCCCGCATTATGAATCTCTTCGCAAATTTCTTTGATATTTTTCTCGAAAAGCCCGACGGTGTTCGGATTCGTCAGCATCAATCCGGCAATGCCGCCTTCGCCGCAAAGCTGCCGGAGATGCTCCATATCGGTTAAGCCTTCGCCGGTCGAGCGAATAGTTTTGACGGTAAAACCCGCGAGATGCGCAGACGCCGGATTGGTGCCGTGCGCCGAATCGGGAATCAGCATCACACGCCGTTCTTTTGATTTTTCGCCGTCACGTTTATCTAGGAAAGCGCGAATCAACATCACGCCGGTCATTTCGCCGTGGGCTCCGGCGGCAGGTTGCAGCGAAACTCCGGAAAGTCCGGTGATTTCCGCTAAGTCTGCCTGCAATTTATAAATTAATTCGAGTGCTCCCTGCGCTTCTGACTCGGGCGCAAGCGGATGAAGATTGGCAAAGCCAGCGATTCGCGCTACCTTTTCGTTGAGGCGCGAATTGTATTTCATCGTGCAACTTCCCAAAGGATACATTCCCAAATCAATCGAAAAATTCCAGGTGGACATTCTCGTGAAATGGCGAATCACGTCAACTTCGCTGACCTCCGGAACGCCTTCCAAATCGTCGGTTCTTCTCAATTCGAGCGGTAAAATCTCGTCAATGTTCGTTTCTTCAACATCGAGTTTCGGTAAGCGATAACCGATTCGACCTGTTTGTGAACGGTCGAAAATCAATTCCTCATTCTGCGTCGGATGTGGTGTAACTTTTTTGATACTCATATTTATTTTGGTAAATCCTTTCCGCAAAAACGGTAAACAATTGCCTTCAGATGAATTCGCCCCATGCAAAACGGGCAAACTTTCGACGTAATTCCTTGTAATAAATGTCCTAAATACGCCAGAACGAGTGTTAAGACTATAATATAACAACCAGCATTAAAGCCGACCATTCTAACCATGAAGCGTCTTTTGCTAAGTCATATAAATCCATACTGTTATAAAGAAGTCTCTAATGACAACACTAAGTCGTCAATCTGCTCTTTTGAATTCATTTCCGTTACGCAAACGAGAAAATCGTTCGGATTTTCAGCGTAATAGCGTGACAAAGCTAAGCCACCGATGACACCTTTTTCGGTGCGAAGTTTTTCCAGAAGTTTGCTTGCGCTACTCGGAGCGCGGATAACGAATTCATTGAAGCGCGGCGCGGAGAAGGGAAGCGAGAAGCCTTCGATTTCCGAAATGCGGCGTGCGGCGTAAGCTGTCTTTTGCGCGTTTTGCATAGCAACTTCCTGTAAGCCTTTTCTGCCCATCGTTTCCATATAAATCGTTGCGGCAAGCGCAATTAAACCTTGGTTGGTACAGATGTTCGACGTGGCTTTTTCGCGTCTGATGTGTTGCTCGCGTGTCGCTAAAGTCAAGACAAATCCGCGGTTGCCGTTTTTATCGTAAGCGACTCCCGCAAGTCTGCCGGGCATATTGCGGACGTATTTCTCTTTGCAGGCAAAAAGCCCGACGTAAGGTCCGCCGTAGCTCAGAGGAATTCCGAAACTTTGCCCTTCGGCGACGACAATATCCGCGCCGCATTCACCGGGCGATTTTAATAAACCGAATGAAATCGCTTCCGTCACAACGACAATCAACAGTGCGCCGGCTTCGTGGGCTTTGTCCGCCAACGTTTTAACATCTTCGATACAACCGAAAAAGTTTGGCGATTGGATTACGAGAGCGGCGGTTTTATCGTCGAGTTT
>JALZOH010000549.1 GCA_030857305.1 Acidobacteriota bacterium | reverse complement strand
CTCCAAAACCTTTTGCGACGCGACATTTTCCAAATCGGTCATCGCAATTACTTCTTTAAATTTTAGTTCTTCAAAACCATATTTCAAACACGCCGCCGCTTCGGTCGCCAAACCTTCGCCCCAAAAATTTCGCGCAAACAGATAGCCGAGTTCGATTTCCTCAGTTCCGTGCGGACGCGCAAAACCGCAACTGCCGACGATTTCTTCGGTTTCTTTTTTCAAAACAGCCCAGCGGCAAAATCCGTTTTCCTTTTGGTATTTGACAGCCCAATGCAAAAAATCGTCGGCTTGTTCGACTATTTCATAAGGTTTGCCCGTGCCGAGATATTTCATCACTTCCGCGTCGCTGCAAATTTCAAATAATTTCGCGGCATCTGCAAGCGTCCAAGCCCGCAAAATCAAGCGGCTTGTTTCAAGAATTACATTCACAATTAAACTTCATTGGTCGCTGCAAAATAATCTTGCGCCGCAACAATTTCGACGTTGAGAAACTGTTGAATTTTACGGAAATCCGCTAGGTTGGAAGTAACGACGAAAAATTTTCGGGCAAATGCGGAGCGGGCAATCAAAATATCGTTTTGAAGTTTTTGCGTGTTCGGATTTTTCGGAGTTTTGCCTTTCGCCTTCGATTTTTCACCGTGTCTGATACGCGAAGCAATTCTACCGGATTGCCACCAATCTTCAGAAGTTGGCACGAGAAATAAATTATCTTTGTCAAAGAATCTTCGCCAAGCCGTGTATTTTTGCCAAATAGATTTGTCAATTGTGGTCGCGGTCAGTTCATACAAAACTACCGATGACAACGCCATTTTTGAAAAATGGTAATTGGTGATTAAATTCTTATATTCGACGAAAACATTCATATCAAAAACAGGTCGGCTCATACTTTTGAATGTTCCTTGTCGAGATATTCGTCAAAATCACCTCTCTCTATCTGCTTTTCTATAACCTTCATTACTGCACGACTGGCTTTAATTCGAGCCATTTCCGCTTCGGTAAATTCTTTTTTTTCCTTCAGTCTTTTCCATTGCGGTTTCGCACCGTTTTCATTTTCGTTTGTTTTAGCGGTTGCCATAAAAATCACCTCTTATTCAAGAGTTTATCAAACTCCAACAAATTTAGCGTAGAGAGAGCGTGCAACTGAAACGTCGTCAGTCCCGCCTATGATAGCGCGAGCATCTTGGAAAACGGTTAATTCAAACGCGCCGACAGTTAGACGCAAAAGATATTCGTTTTGTTTCACCGCGCCAAGATTTTTTAATTTTTCCGCTAAATTGGGCAAGTCAATCTGTGTCGGTTTCGGCGGTGAAATCTGCACGGCGTTGCGCCCGCAGAGAATGGCGGAAAATTCAGTGTTTTCGGCTTCGAGAAACTCAAAATCCTTTTGCCCGCAAGTCTTGCAATCGGCGTTTGGTCTGCCTAATTTTATTTTGCGCCAATCGTTTTGCCAAGCGTCGAATTGCAGCAAAGACTTGTGAAGTTTATCAAAATTTCCCGTCAAAATTTTTAATGCTTCGGTAGTTTGCACGGCTGAGATTGTCGAGATAATCGGCTGAATCACGCCCGCCGTATCGCATGTCGGAGAACTTCCCGCGTCCGGCATTTCTTCAAAAATACAGCGCAGGCACGGCGTTTGGTTCGGAATAATGGTCATCGTTACGCCGTAGCTGGAAACCGCCGCGCCGTAAATCCAGATTTTTTTCAGTTTCACGCAAGCGTCGTTTATCAAATAGCGCGTTTGAAAATTGTCTGTGCCGTCAAGAATCAAATCGCAATCTTTTATTAAATTCTCGATGTTTGAATGATTGACATCGGCGACGACGGCTTCAACTTCAATTTCAGAATTGATTTCTGCCAAACGTTTTTTTGCCGCAATTGCTTTCGGCAATTTTTCTTGGGCGTCTGATTCGCTGAATAAAGTTTGTCTTTGCAGATTTGAAAATTCGACAAAATCGCGGTCAACGATTCGCAAAAATCCAACGCCGGCGCGAGTTAAAGTTTCGGCGTGAGCG
>JALZOH010000131.1 GCA_030857305.1 Acidobacteriota bacterium | reverse complement strand
ATAAAATCGCGAAAGAACTTCCCGCCGCTAGAAGCGCAGGCGAGTATCAATCAGCCGAATCACGTAAAAAATCTCTACGAAATACGCTGACTAATCTCGGTTTCGACGAAGCGATTTCTTATAGTTTTATTGACACGGGAAATGATGAAAAGTTTGATTTAATTCCGAATCTGGCAGCGAAAAATTTGGACGAAAAGTTTATTTCGCTGCAGGATTCGATAATCGAAGGCGCGACGAGAATGCGTCCCACTTTGCTTGCGGGACTTCTGGACGCGGTTCGCACGAATTTTAATTTTCAAAAACGCGATCTAAAATTGTTTGAAATCGGAAAGGTTTTTTCCGCTTCAGAGAAAGAAAACGATTTACCGAATGAACGCGAGCTTTTTTCGTTGGTATTAACGGGAAACGAAATTTTGGAAAATAAAGCGCTGCCGGTTCGTCCGCTTAATTTTTACGATGCCAAAGGCGCGGTCGAAGCGGCAACAAATGCCCTTCACCTACCGCCTCTGGAATTTGCGGTTTGTGACTTAAAACATCTCCAAAAAGGTCAATCGGCGGAGATTCTGTCAAACGGAAAACCTGTTGGCGCCGTTGGTCGCTTAAATTCCGAAATTGCCATCAAATATAAATTCAAACAACCTGTTTTTGTTGCCGAAATAGATTTAGAAACACTTTTAACCGTAAAAGAACAAAATCCAGTTTATCACCCCCTTGCCGTTTACCCTTCGATTGTGCGTGACGCTTCCCTTTTGGTAAAACGCAATATCAGCTTCTCTGAAATACAAGCGGTTATCTATAAACTCGGTTTTGAACTTTGTCGAAACGTCGAATTTGTTGACGTTTATGAAGGAAAAGGAATTAGTGACAATGAACGTTCAATTACAATCCGTTTAACTTATCGTTCGGACGAACGCACTCTGCTCGATGAAGAAGTAGATTCTATTCACCGAGAAATTTTGAAAAATATTGAAACCAAATTTGTGGCAACCCAGCGAATTTAATGAATTGTTAAGAAAACACTTGAACTTTTTTGAAAAAATTAACATAATCAGACGGAAAACAAAACAGTTGAGAAATTGGAGATAAAAATGGGCAGTTTATCGGGAATGGAAAAATTCTCGCATCTGGAAGATAAAATTTATCTGACAATTGAATTTGCGAAAAAGATGCGCGAAGAAAAAGACAAGGTTGAACGTGAGATGAAATCTCTCAGGCACGAGGTCAGCAGTATTTTGTCGGAGAAAAGTCGCCTCGAAGAAAAGGTCGAAGATTTATTGAGCGAGCGTGACGCGATTCAATTAAAGGTTGAAGCGATGCTTGATGCAATGACCATCATCGAACCCGATGTAGCAGAAATTGTACTGAGGTAAATATGATTGGAAGCAAAGTAAAACAGGACTCGGCGGCGCAATCAATCAGAGTCGAAATTTATAATCAAACATACAATATCCGTTCGGATGGCGACAATGATTATATTCTGCGACTTGCCGAATATGTCGATGGTAAGATGCGAGAAATATCTTCCGGCACTCTCACGGTTGACTCACTCAAAGTCGCCATTCTCGCCGCTCTGCATATTGCCGATGAATATCATCAGTTAAAAAATCAACAGGAAAAATCCGACGCTCAGCTTTCTTCTCGCAGTGCGGAATGCGCTGAAATGCTTGACCGTGTGCTCAAACACAAAGAATCTCTGCCGCAGGAATTTGAAACTGAACAATAACCAAACGGAGAACTGAAATTTGAAAAATGGAAAGATAAATTTGTAATTTTTCCATCTTCAATTTTTCATTTTGCATTGCTTTGGTTTGTGCTACAATTCATTTAAGGCGATAGAATTTTCTGCGAAGTTTGTGATTGAACGCCATAATAATTGAGCCAACATTTGAAGAACGGGAGGCTAATGCCGTCCTTCGGTGCAATCTTTCACAGTAGAGATTGCCATAGAAAACGGCTTTGATGTTCTGACAAAGAACAGAAAGTCACCCACCTATTTTTTATAGGTTCAATTCAATCGTTCAAAACGTCTTTTGTGGTATCTTTCGCCTTTTCCCAACCATCCTTTTTTTATATACCAAATAAATAAATTGTCCAAGTTTTTTCTTATATTTTTCCTCCTGGTTTTAATTTTCGTTTTTCCGGGCTGTCAAAAGGCAAAAAAAACGGATATGCGTTCCCTTGTGTCGCACGATGCATTTATTTTTATTGAAAGTAATGATTTGTCTGTTACTCTTCAATCTCTGACCAAAAACAATGCGTTCAAAGATCTTTCAACAGCGAAAAAAGATTTTTCTTTTCTTAAAAACATTCAACTTGCAATTGCTGTAACTGGTTTTGAAACTTCGGAGAATCAAGTAACGGCTGAAAATTCCGTTCTTGATTTCAAGCCTAGTTTTGTCGCGATTGCCGATACGCATGCTTGGCAATGGCAAACGATTTCATTAGTAGAAAATCAAATTAACAATTTTATTTTTGAAAAATTCGGCACCGACACAGAATTTATACAGTTTGAAAAAGACGAAGGCAGATGGTTCGTCTGGACGACAAAGGATAACAGAAAGGCTTTCGCATTTGTCGATGGCAGTAGAATTTTTTTTAGTAATAATAAGGATTCAATTGTAAATTGTTTATCGGTAAAAAATGGAAAAGCAGAAAGCTTAAAAATAAATGAATCTCTCAATAAGGCTTACTTGATAAAATCGCCGGATAATTTGGCATTTGGTTATGTTTCCTCAAATGGCATTGCTCAAATCGCCGATTATCTGAGTATTCCTTTGGCGATTAACGCGACGGAAAGTGAAGAAGGAAGAAGTTTTATCACCGTCATCTTGTCTCAAATTTTGCAAAATACAGTTAAAGAAATCGTTTGGACGGCAACCGAATCAGAAAACGGAATAACAGATGAGTTTTCGATTGCAATAAATACCGGATCCATTAATATCCTAAAAAATACTTTTTCGACATCAACAAAAACTGAGAATAACGTTTTACAATTTGTGCCGCCGGATATTCGTTCAGTGACCCGCTATAATTTGCAGAATCCTTTGGCAGCATGGCGCAGTTTGCTGCTCGTGTCCGCTCAAAATACCAATAATCAAAACCGAAAAATCTTGATGCAATTTTCAAATGATTTGTTAAATTCTTATGCGATTACTGATGCTGAAACCTTTCTCGCTGCCATAGATTCAAACATCTTGACTTTGCAATTTGATGCGGAAAGTGAAAATTCCGCATCAATCGTAGAGATCAAAGATTCTGAGAAAATTAAGAAATCCATTACCGATCAGATAAATTTTGATTCTCCGGCGCGGATTATCGGTAACACGAAAATTTGGGAGTCAAAAGATCAACAAATTTCAGCGGCTTTCGTTGAAAACAAATTAATACTGGGCAATAGTGAAGGCGTTGATAAATGTATAGAGGCAAAAAATAGCGGACGAAATATTACTCAAAATTCTTTCTACAAGGAATTTTCTAAAAGCCCAGCGACCGCGATTACCTTTGCCAAAGATTCGAGTTCGACAAAAAACCTGTCAGCAGTTTTAGCAAACGATTCGGAAAAGAAACCAGAAGCTGTGAAGTATTATTTGACTGAAACATCCTTTACCGAAAAAGATGTTGAAAGAAAAACCGTTTCTGATTTCGGGTTGATTGGAATAATTTTGGAAAAACTTATACAACCGGATTAATCAATTTTGGCATTTCTTTTGAGGACTTTGATATTTTTTTGAATCCAGTTTTCTGCTTCCGCAAAATAAATAAATTTTTCTTCGTCGCGGCGAAACTGCGGCGTGTGATTGTAACGTCTACCGGCGCGATTTTGAGTAGGATGAAAAATATGAAGCATTTCGTGAAACATCACAAATTCGACAACATACGCGGGAACTTTTTTATCGTCCAAAGATTTACTGACCACAATTGCGTTGTGGGTTGCATCGTGATGACCCAAAATTCTGTAAGTTTTTCTCTTCGACCAGGTGAGAGTCGGTTTTAATATATTGTGATTGAAATAATCGTTATTCAAACGATAAAAAATTTCCTCTAAATCATAAAAATTACCTTTCGAGGAAGTAATAATTTTGCGACCGCGAATCTTTTTATTTTCCGTCGCTTTGGCAAATATTTCCTCGCTTTTTACAAATCTTCTGTAATCATTAATTATTTCAGGAGATATTTTTCTTCGGAGAAGTTTAGAAACCAGAATATACGCCAGTGAATTCTGCACATTCAGCGGCGCATCCGTGAAAATATCAGAAATACGAATATAGACAGTTCCGTTCCGAATACGAATTGTATGGTTGATGCCGACATATGGATAAAATCGGACTTTGATTTCCTGATCTGGATTACTGCTGTTTAATTTACGAAAAGCTTCTTGATAAAACTTTTTTATTTGCTCAATTTCCTTCATTAAAAGTTGAAGTTTACAGTTTATCCTAAAATTCTTGACAGCTTGTCAGACAAAATGTTATTCATTTTTGTAGTTTGAGCATAAAACTTTTCGCGGTCTGCGCCAAACCTACACAAGAAATTATGTTTGCCGGTAATTTAAATAGAACATCCGAGAAAAAACTATCCTTTCCCGATGTTCGCGGGCAAATAATACTCTCCGCCATCATCAACGAACACCTCGTTACCGGCGAACCGATCGGTTCTAAAATAATTGCTGAAAAATTCGCCAATGCCGCGGGTTTGAGTTCGGCTACTATTCGTAATGTGATGAGCGAACTCGAAGATTTAGGTTTGGTTGAACAGCCGCATACTTCTGCCGGACGAATTCCGACCGATAAAGGTTACCGTTTTTTCGTTGATAATTTAATCGGCGTTTTAACTCTCTCCAACGAAGATTTAAGTCTTATCAATAATGCATTAGGACTTAATGAGTTAGATACCTCTGAAACGCCCGATAAGATTATGGAGAGGACTTCAAGACTTCTTTCGGCGCTGTCGCAAAATGTCGGCATCGTCGTTTCGCCCAATTTTGCGAAGGATCGACTACAACATATTGAATTTGTCAATTTATCGGAAAACAGAATCCTCGTCATTCTTGTTTCCGCCCCGAACATTATTCATAACAAAATTATTCGCCTTAAGGAAAGTTTAACAAGCGATGAACTTGACCGAACGGCACGATACCTAAACGCCGAGTTTAGCGGCAAAAACCTGGCGGAGATTCGGACTGAAATTTTAAGATTGATGCACGAAGAAACCGCGCTCTTTGATAAATTTCTGCAAACGGCAATTATCCTTTGTTCGCAGAGTATCGAAGATGAAGAAGATAGTTTTGGAGAAATTTACGTTGACGGCGCCTCAAATATCTTGTCCAAGCGAGATTTTGCTGACCTTGAACGACTTAGAGAACTGCTTCGGACAATCGAAGAAAAATCGAGGCTTGTCCAAATACTTACCGAATGTCTCGTTCACAACGCTTCGGTAAAGGGAAATGTACAGGTGGTGATTGGCAGCGAAAACGTCAATCCTTCATTACAAAATTGTACGTTAATTACTGCACCTTACCGAGTTGGAAATGGCGAAACAATGGGAACCTTAAGCGTTTTAGGACCAACTAGAATCGAGTACGCGAGAATGATTTCAATTGTCAGCTATGTCGCCCAGGTTCTTGAGAAAATGATTTCGCAAGAAAATTCGAAGTTTTAATTACAAACCACAAATTTTTATTTCAGTTTAAATCTCTCGTTCCATTTGACAAAGTCTGCGGCAGTTTGGCGTGCTTCGATTTCGTATGGAATTGCGAGATAAGCTTGCCTCCGAGCATCTTTATCCCATTTTTTCCCCTGCTTCAGATTGTTCCGATAACTTCTTAAATATTTATAAATAAACTTTAAAATACCTTCCCGCTGGTATTGCAAAACGTGTGCAATTTCGTGAGCAGCAAGATTTTCGGGGAGTTTTAATTTTTGATTTTCGTTTTGTGAAATTAAACTGGGTAAGATAAAAATTAGCTGTCCCAAAGTAATACCATGAACGCCTAAGATTGCTGTGAAAAACCGCGAAAATTTCCCGATATAAAAGTAGGATTGAGGTAATCTGAAACTTTTATCATCGAGATATTCCTGAAAAAAAGATTCGATTTTCTGGTGCGAAGATTCGGCAAGTTTCATTCAAAACAGAGTAATTTATTTTGAAAAGACAAAATAGCGGAAGATAAAAGCTTTCATTACTTATAAACCTTCCGCTTCCAAAACTTGTTATTTGTTTATTCGTTTGGCGGTGTCGCTAATCGTGTCGCCGACAGCATCAACCGCGTCGCCGACTTTGCGTTTGGTTTTGCCCCAAGTTTCTTGGGTTTCGCCCTCTGCATTTTGAACCTTGCCTTCGGCTTCCAAATCTCGGTCGCCGGTTGCTTCTCCGACTTTATCTTTAACCGTTCCCTTGGCTTGTTCCCATTTTCCTTCGACTTCATCTTTGTTTGGTGTTGACATAATTTTTTACTTCCTCTTTTGTAAAATTTGCGTATCGTTTTAGAACGAATTCACGCTGAAAAAAATAAAAGCAAATTACATTCCCTTCCCCATCGCAAATCACAAATCTACAATCGCAAACCCCTACATTCCTTTATAATTTGGACCGCCGCCGCCTTCTGGCGTTACCCAATTGATAATTTGGTAGGGGTCGGCG
>JALZOH010000548.1 GCA_030857305.1 Acidobacteriota bacterium | reverse complement strand
GTATAACGATTCCTACGACGAAAAGGTTTATTCGTTTGCCAATAATATCAACACGGTTGACGGCGGAACGCATCTTTCGGGTTTTCGCGGCGCAATTACGCGCACCATTAACAATTACGCGCAAAGCTCGGGTTTATCGAAGGACTTTAAAACCGCGCTGTCAGGCGACGACGTGCGCGAAGGTTTAGTTGCCGTCATTTCCGTCAAGCTCCCGCAGCCGCAATTTGAAGGTCAAACGAAAGGTAAGCTTAATTCAGACGTCAAAGGCGCGGTTGAATCGTTCTTAAACGAAAAACTCGGCGAATTTTTCGAGCAAAATCCGGTTATCGCAAAAAAGATTGTCGGTAAAGCGGTTGATGCGGCAAGAGCGCGCGAAGCGGCACGAAAGGCGCGTGAAATAGTGCGGAAAAGTGCTTTGGGAAGCTCAACTCTGCCCGGCAAACTCGCCGATTGTCAGGAAAAAGACCCGGCGCTTTCGGAAATCTATTTGGTCGAAGGAGATTCAGCCGGGGGCTCGGCAAAACAGGGGCGTGACCGGAAAAACCAAGCGGTTTTGCCGCTTAAAGGTAAGATTTTGAACGTCGAAAAAGCGCGTTTTGATAAAATGCTCGGACACGGCGAAATCAAAGCTTTGATTACCGCGCTCGGCACCGGCATCGGTAAAGAAGATTTTGATGTAACGAAGCTTCGGTATCACAAAATTGCGATTATGACGGACGCGGACGTTGACGGCTCGCACATTAGAACACTGCTTTTGACGTTTTTCTATCGTCAAATGCCCGAATTGATTGAGAATGGTCACATTTATATCGCGCAGCCGCCGCTTTATAAAGTTAAACGCGGCAGACGCGAAGAATATATTAAGGACGAAAACTCGATGCTGCGCTATATGATGAAGCAGGCGACGAGCGAGATTGAAGTCAAATCGACGGTTAACGGCAAAACTTATGAAGGGCGCGAACTGTCGAAATTGCTTGAACAAGTAACGCAGTACGGACGTTTTGCAAACCGTTTTGTCAGACGTATAGGAAACGACCCGAAACTTTTAGAAGTTTTGCTCGACGCCTTTTCCGGACGCGACGGGATTATGACAAAGCAGAAAATCAAGCTGCGCCAAATTTTCGAGAGCGAAGAATTAATCGCGCAGATTGAAGGGAAAGTCGCGCGAGCCGGTTACAAAACAGAGTTATTGAATGATGAAGAACACGGTTTGGCAGAAATCGAAATCACTTTTCCGAACAATACAAGCATTTTGTTTGACTGGAATTTAGCAAGCTATGTCGAATTTCTGAAAGCCGTGGAGCTCAAAGGTTCATTGGAAATGGAGTTGCCCGCGCCTTTTGTTTTGGGAGAAAATGGCAAATCAGAAGAAATTGCCACGCGCGAACAATTATTAGACAAAGTTTTAGCCACGGCGAAAAAGGAAATCGGCATTCAGCGTTACAAAGGTTTGGGTGAAATGAATCCCGAACAACTCTGGGAAACAACAATGGATCCGGAGAAACGCACGCTCTTGCAGGTTCGCGTCGAAGACGCGATTGAAACTGACGAAATATTCACGATTCTGATGGGTGACCAGGTTGAGCCGCGTCGTAAATTTATCGAAGACAACGCGCTCGATGTCAAGAATTTAGACGTTTAATTTGGAGGAAAACAATGGAAGCGGTTTTAGATTTGCCAAAAACGACTTTCAGCCAGCGGGAAGAAATTCCTCAAGTCAAGGCAGATGTTGTGCAGCGAGTGATTCTGCGCGGCATCAGTTGGGAAACGTACGAAAAAATTCTTGCCGACAATGAAGAAGCGAGCAATCCACACTTTGCTTATTGCGACGGAGAACTGGAGATAATGGTGCTTGGTTATCAACACGAAACATTAAAGGTAAGATTGTCAGAACTCATAACGGAAATAGCGAGAATTCTCGAAATAGATTATGAAGGCGCGGCTTCAACTACATTTCGTCAAGAAAAAAAGAAAAAAGGTTTTGAGGGTGACAGCAGTTTTTATTTTAAAAACGCAGATGTT
>JALZOH010000130.1 GCA_030857305.1 Acidobacteriota bacterium | reverse complement strand
TGCCGGATGTCATTACCGTCAGACTTGACGCGGTCGTTAATTGGGCAAGAAAATCTTCATTGTGGCCCGCTACGTTCGGCTTAGCTTGCTGCGCGATTGAGATGATGAATACGGTTAGCTCACGCAACGATCTGTCGCGGTTCGGCGCAGAGACTTTTCGCGCTTCGCCGCGTCAAGCCGACGTAATGATCGTGTCGGGGCGAGTTTCGCGGAAAATGGCGCCGGCTTTGCGTCGTATTTACGACCAGATGCCTGAACCGAAATGGGTAATTTCGATGGGCGCCTGCGCCACTTCCGGCGGAGTTTTTGATAATTACGCAATTGTTCAAGGCGTCGATAAAATTGTTCCGGTTGACGTTTATGTTCCGGGCTGTCCGCCGCGACCCGAAATGTTGATACACGCGATTATGATGCTGCAGGAAAAGGTTATGAACGAATCAGTTAAGGATCGGCGCGACACTTTTGAAGAAGAATCTCGCCATTCAATCGTTCCCGGCACTTTGCCCGTCACGATGGGGACAGAATCGGAAACCGCTGCGAAACAGGCAACGACGCGACCTTATACGATTGCCTCGCGTCACGAACGCAGAAAATCAACTTAGACCTTTGAAATTATTTTGACTCAATTTACAAATATGGTTGAAACGGGAGTTTTGCAAAGTTACGTAAATATATTAAAGGAAGAAAATCCGGCTTGGGCAACCGATTTTAAGGACACGTTTGGTGAAATAACGATAATTGTTCCGCGTGAATTTATAAATGATGTCTGCTCGTCGCTAAAAAACAGACACGGATTTGATATGCTTGCCGACCTTTGCGGCGCAGACCTTGGACCCGAAGAAGACCCGCGTTTTGAAGTTAATTATCATTTATTTTCGACAAAACATTATAAGCGTTTGCGCCTTAAAGTGCTTTTGAGTGAAGATGATCCGCACGTTTCAACCGTTACAACCGTTTGGAAAACCGCCAACTGGCACGAGCGTGAAACTTACGATATGTTCGGCGTAATTTTCGACGGTCATCCCGCTTTAACAAGAATTCTCCTGCCGTCTGATTTTGACGGACACGCGCTTCGCAAAGATTACCCGTTGCGCGGCTACGAGCCTTACAGCTTAACTTAAACAGTTATCAGTCAACAAAAAACTGATAACCGATAACTGATAACTGATTTTATGAGCGTTGCAGTAGAAAATTTATCAAACAAATTTGAAGTTTTGGATCAATCTCTAGAGTCGCAAATGACTCTTTCGATGGGACCACAACATCCCTCAACGCATGGCGTTCTGCGCCTTGAACTCATTCTTGACGGCGAATTAGTAATTAAAGCTGTTCCCGACATCGGTTATCTGCACACGGGAATGGAGAAGCTTTTCGAGTATAAAAAGTATCAGCAAGGCATTGTGATTACCGACCGGATGGATTATTTGAATCCGCTCGGCAATAATCTGGCTTACGTCATGGCGGCTGAAAAGCTTCTCGGGCTTGAGATTCCCGAAAGGGCGCAGGTTATACGCGTGATGATGTGCGAGCTGCAGCGGATCGCTTCACATATGGTTTGGCTCGGCACGCACGCGCTCGACATCGGCGCGATGAGTCCGTTCTTTTATTGTTTCCGCCAGCGCGAAAAGATTTTGAATTTGATTGAAGCGGTTTCCGGCGGACGGATGACGCCTTCATATTTCCGCATCGGCGGTCTGATGATGGATTTACCGGCAGGCTTTGACCGCCGCGTTCGGCAATTTCTTGAAGACTTTCCTGCCGCGCTCGATACGCTCGAAACTCTAGTTACGGGCAACACGATTTGGCAAAGCAGAACGAAAGAAATCGGCGTGATTACAGCAGAAGAAGCGATTGATTGGGGTCTGACCGGTCCGTGTCTGCGCGGAAGCGGCGTCGGGCTTGATCTGCGCAGGCATAATCCGTATTCGGGTTATGAAACTTACGATTTCGAGATCCCCGTCGAACCCGACGGCGACGTGTGGGCGCGTTTCCGCGTACGGATGCGCGAGCTTTACGAAAGCTACAAAATTGTCGTGCAGACGCTTGAGCGCTTGAAACCCGGACCGATCAAAGCCGACGCGCCGAAAGTAGTTCTGCCAGACCGCGATGATATGCGAAAGCATATGGATTCGCTGATTCACCATTTCCTGATTGTTGCCGAAGGTTTTAATATTCCCGAAGGAGAAGTTTATATGCCGATTGAAGCCTCGAAAGGCGAGCTTGGCGTGTATATGAAATCTGACGGCGGTCCAAAACCGAGCCGGGTTCATTTTCGCGGTCCCAGCTTTGTCAATCTTTCAGCTCTACCGGTGATGAGCGAAGGCGAAATGGTCGCCGATGTCGTGGCAATTATCGGTTCGCTCGATATTGTTCTTGGCGAAATTGACCGCTAAAAATTATGGTGCGGGTCAAAAAATTGGAAGAAAAACTTTCACATAAAATATGGCATCAGTAGCTCCAACTGAATATACAAATCAGGTTTTATATACCGAAGAAGTGGCTAGCTTTACGCCTGAAGTTTTAGCGGAGATTGACTGGCACATTGCGAAATATCCGCCTGAAAGAAAGCGTTCGGCGCTTATTCCTCTGTTCTTAGTCGTTCAGCGCGAACGTGGATATTTGGATAATCCGGGCGTGAATTTTCTGGCGAAATTGCTTGATTTGGAAGTAACGGATGTGTGGGAAGTAGCGACGTTTTATTCGATGATCAACGTGCGTCCCGTCGGCAAATATCACATTCAAATTTGCAAAACGCTTTCGTGCCGCATTATGGGCGAGCCCGAAATTACCGAACATATCTGTAATCGTCTGGGCATACACGCGGGCGAAACCACGTCGGACGGACAATTTACAGTCTCGCTCGTCGAATGTTTGGGAAGCTGCGGAACCGCGCCGATGCTCCAAGTCGGTTTTGATTATCACGAAGATTTGACTGTAGAGAAGGTTGATAAACTGCTTGATTCGTTAAAATAAGTAATTGTTATGGAAATTAAAGCAATCGGTTGTGAACCGTTACAGCTCAAGCGTGTGCATCTTGAAAACTCGCACACGCTCAAGGTTTATCAAGACAACGGCGGCTACAAAAGTCTGGATAAGGCGATGGCAATGTCGCGCGACGTGATTATTGACGAAGTGAAAAAAAGCGCGCTTCGAGGGCGCGGCGGCGCGGGTTTTCCGACCGGAATGAAATGGAGCTTCGTGCCGAAAGATTCGCCGAAACAAAAATATATCGTCTGCAACGCCGACGAGAGCGAACCCGGAACATTCAAAGACCGTTACTTGATGGAACGCGACCCGCATGCGCTGATTGAAGGAATGCTGATTGCGGCTTTCGCTCTCGACTCGCAAACTTGCTACATTTATACGCGCGGCGAATATCAATATTTGATTGACATAATGGACGAAGCCATCGAAGAAGCGCGCGCGGCAAATATCGTCGGCAAAAACATTTTAGGCTCGGATTTTTCGTGCGAAGTTTATACTCACACCGGCGCGGGCGCTTATATCTGCGGGGAGGAAACCGCTCTTTTAAGTTCGCTCGAAGGTTATCGCGGACATCCGCGGATGAAGCCGCCGTTTCCGGCTGTCGAAGGACTTTACGCATCGCCGACGGTGGTTAACAATGTTGAAACTTTGACGGCTGTTCCGCAAATTATCGAAATGGGCGGCGAGGCTTGGCAAAAACTCGGCACGGAAAAATCCGGCGGGACAAAACTCTGGTCGGTTTCCGGTCACGTTAAAAAGCCGGGCGTTTATGAACTTCCGATGGGTTACGCTCATATGGAAAAATTCATCATGGAAGACTGTGGCGGAATTCGCGGCGGCAACCGATTAAAAGGCGTGATTCCGGGCGGCTCAAGCGTTTATATAATGCGTTCGGAAGACGTGATCGGAAAAGACGTGCGGATGGATTATGAAGGATTAGTCGCGGCTGGTTCGCTCGTCGGTTCGGGCGGTTTTATTGTTGTTGACGAAACGGTTAACATTGTCGAGTCAACGAAAAATCTGACCGAATTTTACAAACACGAATCTTGCGGATGGTGCACGCCGTGCCGGGAAGGAACTGACTGGTTGGTAAAAATCTTTAACCGCATCGCTGACGGTGGCGGACGACCCGAAGACGCGCAGCTGATTTTAGATATTTGCGATAACATTGAAGGAAAATCTTTCTGCGCGCTCGGCGATGCGGCGGCGTGGGCAATTCAAGGTGCAATCAAACGCTTTCCCGAAGATTTCATGCCATATTTACACGGACAAAAAACTGCTTCGATTGAACCTGAGGCACAAAAATTTTAGACCTTTTGTTCGAGGGGATTTTACACCGCTCAAATTCTTCCACTCAAAAATGACGTTCGCGCGGGCGACGGTTGGTATAACAAAATTCGTTCCATCAAGTTTTATAAAGGAGGGTCGCCGAAACAACCGCGCTAGTTTCATTTAACCAAAAAGGAGAACTAAAAATGAGATTCACGATTTTACCGTTACGAATTGCGACAATCTTTTTCGCTTCGTTTTTGTTATTTTCGACAACTTCCATCAGCGCTCAGAATGATGATTACACCGCCGTCTTTCGATTGTACAATCAGCAAAATCAGCGACACGTTTACACGCGAGAATGCAATGAGAAAAACAGCCTCGTTCAAGGCGGCTTTAATTTCGACAATGTAGCGTTTTATGTGGCGACCCAGCAAAAGCGCCGAACCGTGCCGCTTCACCGTTTGTTACTCGGTAATGGTGGACATCTCTACACGACCAGCGACGAAGAAGTGAGGACTTTGACTGCAAATCCGGCAAACAGGTACGAAGCAGTTATCGGTTATGTGGCGAGTTCGCCGCAGAAAAATACTGTACCGCTTTACCGACTTCTCGGAAGCGATCGCCATTTTCTGACGACCAGCGAGCAAGAAAAAAACAGTTATTTGCAGACAAGCGGAAACAGATTGGAAGGCGTCGCCGCTTATGTCTGGACTTCCGGTATGAATCCGTGCGACGGAAATCGACCGTTGCCGTCAGGTAACTTTCCCGTCATTTACGCGCAGACAAATCTTCAGGGTCCGGCTGAAGCTATCGAACGCGATTTTGCCGGACGCAAAGATTGGGATGGTTCACCGCACCGGATTCGCTCGATTCGCGTTCCGCAGGGTTGGTACGTCGTGCTTTATTCAAAGCGCGATTTCAAAGGTAAATCTTATAACCTGAATTCCGACTGGACTCCGCAGCCGGGAGATTGGTGGAACGGACGCATTAAATCAATCAAAGTTTATCAAGGCACGCCGCCAAAACAGCCGCGTTAATGATGGCAAATAATGCAAGACGTATCTCGCTATAGAAATGTTGTTTGCGCGGAATCGCTTTAACAATAACTTTCTTTATTTAGGAAAAGGAGAAAGGTGATGAAAAATCTAAAAATCAAATTTTTGTTGGCGACTTTTGCATTTGTTTTGTCATGCGGCGGTAATGCTTTCGCGCAAAGCGATTGGCTTGATATGAAACCGTTGCCGAATTGGAACAAGAGGAGTCGGGCGATTCTGCAGACAAAGAAAATTTCGCAAACTGATTTGGCGCAATGCCGCAACATTGTTCGTCCGCCATCGCTTGCGGTTGACCGCTTATTGACAAAAAACGGTTGGACACTTGTCGGCGAAGCGCAAATTTTCGGAAAGACGTCCGTTGTTACCGTCGCCACGGGTTTTGACGGACAATGTCGCCCGCGCGGATTTGACACGCTTGTTTTTGTCGGAGACCGAGTGGCGGGAAAATTGTCGCCCGGACCGATGGATTCGCGCACGGACGGTTATTTAACAAATGTGAACTTGATTACGGAAACGAGTTTGACGGCTTATTACGCGCGTTACCGGGCGAATGACCCGCTCTGTTGTCCGTGGAAGACCGAAGCCGTTACCTTTATTATCAAACCTGACGGCAAAAATTTTCTTTTAGTACCAGAGATGAAAATCAGCACAGGTGAAAATACCGAAAATCAAAGTTCCGGTAACGCGGCGACGTTAAATAATACGGTTTGGCGTTGGCAAAGTTCGGAATCAGCGACGGGGACAATAACGGTTGATAAACCGGAGAATTACCAGCTTGAATTTATGGCGAACGGCAAAATCGGCGTGAAGGCTGACTGCAATACCGGCGGTGGAAGCTACACGACGGAAGACAACAACATTTCGTTTGTGAGAATCTTTACGACGAAGATGTTTTGCGGGGAAAAGTCGCTCGATTCGCGTTTTATGCAAGGTCTCGAATCGGCGCGTAGTTTTCGCGTCGAGGGCAACAATTTATTAATTGGAGGAGAGGGTGAAAACGGCACGATGAAGTTTTTCAGAGTCTATCGCCAAGATAAATAAAGGGTAGAAAATAGCTTGTTAAAGAACAAAGTTGAATGTGTGAAAAAATGAATCTATGTAAGGAGAAAGTCAATCTATGAAGAAAAAACATCATAAAAACACGAGTGTGAGTCTTTTGCTTTTAGTTCTGATTGTATCAGCATTTGCTGGATGCTCCGCAAATTTGCCCCAGGCAAATAATACAAGCATCAAAGCAAATCAGCCTGTAAGTAATACAAACCTTCAATCAAATCAGCCTGAAAAATCAGCAGCCGGTTTCATTAACAAGGTGTGGAAAGTTAATAAATCGAAAAGTATTGCTGCCGGACAAATCTATGTATTCATATC
>JALZOH010000129.1 GCA_030857305.1 Acidobacteriota bacterium | reverse complement strand
GCGGCTTTTGCGTATCGATGACCATTTGCAGACCGTCCATAAAAGAACGATGATTATCTACCAGAAATATTTTTATCGGAATTTGCGTAGGGATTTCAGACATAGGGGTTATTTCTCAAAATGATAATTCTAGGGGCTATAAATCCAACAAACGCTAAAAGCTTTATTGTTAGAGGATAAAATTAATTTTGCGAGTGTATTTTAAGAATACTATCACGGAGTTTCGGCATCAGCAATATAAAAGAAATTTTGACTTCCTCAATAGGTCGCTGAAATAACCTCTGTTATCTCAACTTTAAAATACTTGGCTGATTTCAAAATTTAAAAAATGGCATTCGCTGATTTCCTTAATATTAAGGCGCTGCCAATTTTTAGATTTTCTTTCAAATCCGAATCGCTTACATCCTCCTGCTTAACTACGTCTTTTTAATTCAAAATCTTAAAATCTTTTTTAACAACATCGAAATACTTCTTTAACAAACAACACAGCGCAGATCCGACAATCGGCATATTCTGCAATTTTAACTTTGTTTCTTCGATCCGAGCAAGATAAATTAAAGAAACGTCAAAATCCGAACACTACCACTTACAAGTATTTTTGTAGAAAGAAAGAGCCTTCGATTAACCTGCCTCAAATTCTCAAAGGCATAACGATATATTTGTAATTGTAGTTTGTATCGCCGGCAATATTCATCTGGGTTTGGGCGTTGCCATCCTTAAATTCAAAAGCAATACGCAGACGATTCGCGCTTTCTTTGACCCGAACGGTTTCTCCGTCCGTTTCTTTTTCGGTAGTTTCGATTGAATCGGATTCACCTGCTCCAACGACATTCAAAAATTCCTGCAAATACTGTGCGTTAAATCCAATCTGTACTTCTTCGCCCGTATATTCGGCAAGCACTTTTTCATTTGCTTCGCCTTCCTCTGAAGACTGCGCTCCGATTTCGATCTCATTCGTCTTTATCGTGATTCGGATGGAACGTGTTCTTTCATCAGCCATCAGGCTTACGCGACGAATCGCATTTTTCATTTCCTCGGCGTCAAAAGTTACGGTTTTGTCATTGTCTTTCGGAATAACCATTTCATAATTCGGAAATGTTCCCGACAATTTGCGCGTGATGAGCAGACGCCCGTCAACTTCAAAATAAATATGATTCGCGTCTTCCCCGAAACTGACCTCGCCTTTTGAATCGCGCGCAATCTTCGTTAATTCCATCAGAGCCTTGCGCGGAATCAGCGCGTCCATCGCTTCTGGAGTGTCTTGCGTCAATTTTTTTTCGATAAAGGCTAGACGGTGCCCGTCGGTCGTTACCATCCGCGCAGCGCCATTTTCGATCATAAATTTGGCGCCTGAAAGCGTGAACCTGGATTGTTCGTTTGTAATGGCAAAAGCCGTGTTCTGGATAAAATGATTAAAGATGTCGGCGGAAAGCTTCATCGGCGCGCTTTTAAAGCTCGGAACTTCGGGAAACTGTTCGCGCGCAACGCCCGCCAATCTGAAATTTGATTTGTTACAGGTCATCTTCACCCATTCATTTTCATCTTTTGTAAAATGAACATCCGCATCGGGAAGGAGCCGGACAATATCGAAAAGCTTGCGAGCCTGGATGCACATCGAACCGGCTTTTTTAATTTCTGCTTCGGCTTCGCAACGAATCGTCACGTCCAAATCCGTTCCGACAATCCGAATCGTATTTTCGCCAACCGATTCGATTAAAATATTTGACAGAACCGGAATCGTACTTTTCTTTTCGACAATTCCCTGCACAAATCCAAGTTCGTCTTTGAGAACGTTTTGCTTTATTACAAATTCCATCTCTTTATGCTCCTAAATTTTTTTATTATTATACTCCAATTTATACTTTTAAAACTCGCGCCTTTTACTAATTCTAATAGTTTAAAAATTATTATATTTATCTAGTAGTAGTAGTAGGGGCTGTGGAAATGTGGAAAACCCACTTAAAGTATTGACAATAAACGAGATGTTTTCCACAGGGGGCTGTGGAAATCCTGTGCAAAACTTTTCAACCTGTGGAAAAAAATGACAAAAAACAAATTTTTCGCTTTTTCCACAGGGCAAATTTTCCGCTGCCTGTGGAAATGTGGAAAACTTTTTACTAAATGTTGCAAATAAACGTGATATATAAACAGTTTGGTTGAGTAAACTGTGGAAAACTTTGCGGAAATTTGCGTTACAAAAGTTTGTAACTAACTACAAAGATTATCAATTAGCTCGCTGACTACCCTGTGGAAATTTCTGTCGTCCTTTATTGCCGAGCCAATTTTCTCGACCGAGTGGATAACCGTTGTGTGATGTTTTCCACCATACTCGCGCCCGATTTCGGGAAAACTATGTCTGGTCAAACGCTTGCACAGATACATCGCGACTTGTCTCGGAACCGCAATTTGCCGGGCATTATTTTTCGACTTCAACTCGTCAACCGTTAATTTATAATGTGATGCGACGGTTTTCGCAATTCTGTCCATTGACAATCCTTCCGGTTGTTCGCTGTCGATAATATTGCGCATCGCGTCCTGCGCCAGCATTTTTGAAATCGGTAAACCGCGCAGAGATGAAATTGCAACGAGCCGCACCAGTGAGCCTTCCAGCTCTCGAATATTACTTTTGACCTTGCTGGCAATGTAAAACGCGATTTCATCAGGCAAAATCACGCCGTCTAAATCCGCTTTACGTTTAAGGATAGCAACTTTCGTTTCTAAATCGGGCGGTTCGATGTCGGCAATCAAGCCCCATTCAAATCTCGAATGAAGACGTTCTTCAAGGGTCGGAATTTCTCGCGGCGGACAATCCGAAGTGATAACGATTTGCTTCTGGTCGTTATGGAGCGCATTAAAGGTATGGAAAAATTCTTCCTGCGTACGCTCTTTTCCAGCCATAAACTGCACGTCGTCCATCAAAAGTACGTCAATTGAACGATATTTTTCGCGGAAGGTCTGCGTTTTGTCGTAACGAATCGCATTTATCAATTCGTTCATAAATTTTTCGGCGGAAATATATGCGACGCGCAAGTGACGATTGCGTTCTTTGATCGCGTGACCGGCGGCGTGCATCAGATGTGTTTTTCCGAGTCCGACCCCGCCGTAGATATACATCGGATTATAAGTTTTGCCCGGCGATTCGGCGACTGCCAGAGCCGCGGCGTGGGCAAATTGGTTACATGAACCGACGACGAACGTCGGAAATGTGTATTTGCGATTAAGTGAGTTTTCGATCGGTTCGATATCGACAAAATTTGTCGAACTGTTTTTGACCAAAACATCGGATTTTAAATTCTCTCTATGACTAAAGCTGTTTGTAATGCGCGGAGCGGCAATTGGAGTCTGTTTTTCGAGGAAAAATCGTGCGTCATCATCATCTTCTGCAAAATTTTCCTCCTGCATTTCCGATTCGGCGACTTCCCAATCTAAACTATACTGCGTTAAATCGAGTTCCTTTAAAGTTTGTGTAATTACTTCGGAGTAATAAGTGTTAACCCATTCCTTAGTAACTTGACTGGCGCGAAGATGCAGAACTTTATCTTGCTCATTACATCCGTCAAATTGAATAGGACGAAACCACGCATCGAAAATTTGTCTATTCATCAGACGCTTTTCTACCGATTGGAGAATATTACTCCACACATTTTTGTTTTCTGCCAAAATTTCCATCGCTTTTCTCCACAAACTTTTCTTAAATCTTTAGGAAAACTTTTAAGCATTTTCCGCTTTTGAGATTCTTCAAAGTAAGCTCCAAAATTTTCTAGATAAAGTCTTCCAAACCTTTACAAGATTAGTAACTTTTCAAGTTCATTTGACTGTTTTTGAAAAGTTTTCCACAGGGTTTTCCACAGCCTTGTGGAAAATTGCTTAAAAGTTAAGGTGCAACCTTAAGTCTTTTATTTTCAATAATTTACAAAAGTCAAAATCACCTGAAACGGATGAAAGACTATCAGATAAAAGCCCTTTATGCAAGAGAAAATCCACAGGTTTGTGAAAAAGATTTTTGAGGCTCTTAAAGTCTTTTTCCGGCAGCAACTTGGCAGTCAATTTGAGTGTGTTAAACTTATTTGGTTTCAAGTTTCGGAGTAAAAATTATGCCGAGAAAACGAAAAAAATTAAAAGAAAAAAACACAAATCAATTGCCAAACCAATCGTTAAAGATAAACCCGAGCGAAAATAAACTTTTAGAGCGTTTAAGTAACTTAACAAGGGGTTTATTCTACATAAGTGAGACCGATGCCGAGATTATGCCCTTTATTGGTGATAAAACGCCGTGCCTGACACAAGCAGAAATTCTAAGACAAACAAAAAGCGCTGCGGGCGCGCCGGTTGCTGAATTAAACTTTACCGATTTTTTTTCGCGTTTGACAGAAATGCAAGATTGGTACGGCGAGGAAGAAAAGGAGATCGCGCAGAAATTTGCTCGTTTGAAAGTATTTTTAGAGCAAAATTTGAAAGATTTGAAAGTTCTTAAAGTCGGACGAATCAAATTGGATGTTTATATTGTCGGACTCGACGACAAAGACCAGTTAGCGGGAATAAAAACAAAAGCCGTCGAAACTTAAAGTAACGGTAAATTCATTTCTTTTTTACCGAACTTGCGCCCGAAGATTTTGGGACGACATTTTTTGGTTCTCCCGCGTAATAAATGCTGCTCGCGCCGGAAGCGTCGGCTTTTAATTCGTTTGCCGCAGAAACTGTCGCGCTGCTTGCGCCGCTCGCTTCGACATCGGCATTTTCAACCTTCAACTGTTCCGCATCAATTCCGCTTGCGCCGCTCGAATCTGCTATTAAATCTTTTACTTCACCGTCAATCGTTATTCTTGACGCTCCGCTGGCTTCGAGTTCGAGCGCATCAGCTTTAACATTTGTAACAACGGCGGTTGACGCCCCTGAAACGTCTAAGCCGGTAATTTCCGGCATTGAAATCTTGACGGAAGCTTTCTTTTGCATTGAGATTTTTCCATCCGTATAAATTTTCAAAGTATCGCCTCTGACTTCTGTCTTAATATATTGAAGCAGATTATCGTCAGCCTCAATAACCACACTAAAGTCTTTTTGCGCCGTTACTTCAACATTTAATGCGCCGCCTGCCTCAACTTTATTGAATCCCGAAAGGTTTCTCGGCTCGCTTTTCGCCGTTCCCGAACCTCGAACGCCGCCAAAATTATTGTTTATTCCGCCAAAGCCGCAGCCGTTAGCAAAAACTAAACCAATTAACAAAGCCGCCGCAAAAACAATAAAGCCCACTTTTTTCATAACCGACCTCCAAAAAATATTTTCTACGAACTTGAAAATGAAACGAAAAGCGTTTTATTAAAGTTCAATAAAAATTATTTTGCAAAAGCCCAGTATGACAACAAAGCCTGCACGATTCCGATAATTAAACCGAAAAGCGCGCCGAAAAGCTCGATTGTCCGTAAGTGTTCTTTGGCAATCGAGAGAACGAGCGATTCCAGTTTTTCGACCGGGTATTTATTGATTTTATCGCGCACAACACTGCCGATGTCGAATTCCCTGATGGCTTCCGGAAGTTTCTCTTTTGCCGCTGAGATAATCGTTTCGGTCAAAGACTTTCCTGCCTGACGCACTTTTTCTTCGGAAATATGCCCGGAAAGTTTTCCGATTGGCGCGGCAAGCAATCTTTCGATTTGAACCGACAAAACTTTGTTGATAATTTTTACGGTTTCTTCGCGATTGAGGACATTCATCAAAGTTCTCGACAACATATTTTTGAGTTTGTCTTCGGCTTCCGGGTGCGCGGTCTGCAAAATTGCACCGAGACTGTGGGGGCGAAGTTTCTGCAAAGTATCGGTTAAATAAGCGGAAACCGAAATCATCATTTCCTCACCCTGCAAAAGAGAAACTATGCTTTTCGAGATTTGGGATTTGAGCCGTTCGAGTTGTTCAGGGGCAATATTTCCGATGACTTCCGGCAGCGGTCTCTCAAGCGCATTGTCAATTGTTCGGTCAAGAAAATTCTGTGCTTCTTCAGCGAAAAATTCACCGCGCAGCATATCTTCCACACGCTTCGGCAAACTTTCATTGACTAAATCATCAACTTCCCCCAAAAGATTTTCGCGCGAGACGAACATTTTTTTGAAGAACGGTAGTTGTTCGTAATAGCCGTGGACTTCGCTTTTAATCAGCGCGCCGATTTGATTGCGTGTTCGTTCGGCAGTCGCAATTTCGGCTAATTGATGAATTATCGGCTCGATTTGTCCGCTCGCTTTTTCCTTGAGAAGCGCGACGGCATCAGCCGTAAACATTTCGCCCAGAGGCGTTTTTGTATTTGCTAAATCATCGACGCGCCGACTAATAAAGTCCTTGATCTTTTGCTCAAAAGTCGGCTCTTTGATAATTGTGCGAATTCGCTTCTCAAGAAAACTTAAAATCTTATTAAATGTTTCTTCGTCAACGGTTTCGGAAATTCTGCGCGACAAAACTTCGTCAACTCTACGCCCGACAAATCCGTGGATTGATCGGGCGGTTTCTTCGCTTTTGAGAACGCTTTCAATATAGGTCGAAATTTTTAACTGCAGAGAAGAAATCGCATCGAAAATCGGTTCTCGGATATTCAAAGGCAGAGCCTCAATCAGCGACGGATAATCTTGCGAAATAAGTTCTTCAGTGTAAGAATCAACAACGTTTTGAATTTTTTTGCGGAGAAATTCCTTCCCGAAA
>JALZOH010000547.1 GCA_030857305.1 Acidobacteriota bacterium | reverse complement strand
CAGGAATGTTTCACGAGGAAAAATGTTTTTGATGCTTTAGAGCGGTTAAAGAATCAGTGTAAGGAATAACCGCAACTGGCAAACCAGCCTATCGCGTCTTTCTCCGAAATCGTCAGCAAGGCTTCCTTCAATGCTTTCTCTAATGCTTCGCGCGTTCGCGCCTTTGCCGCCCGTAAATACGTCTTGATTTTCGACCAGCATTTCTCAATCGGATTCAAGTCAGGCGAATACGGCGGCAAGTAAATCACTCGCGCGCCTCGCGCCTCAATCAATTCGCGCACTCCGGCTACCTTATGCGCTCCGAGATTGTCCATTATCACGATGTCGCCTTCGGTGAGCGTCGGAGCTAACACGGCTTCGACATACGTTCTGAAAACCACGCCGTCAACTGCTCCGGCGACGGTCATCGGCGCGGCAATCCCGGCGAGCGAAAGCGTTGCCAACATCGTGATATTCTCGCCGTAATTTTGCGGCGCGGTATCAACCACCCGCTCGCCCGGCGCAGCACGTCCATAAAGCCGCGTCATCGCTATATTGCTTCCCGCCTCATCTAAAAACTTCAGATGCCCGACTATCGCCGCCGTGATTTCCAATTGATAATCGGCACGCTTCACCTGCACCCGCTCGGTGTCGCGCTCCGAGGCGTGAATCATCTTTTTTTTCGCGGCAGCCGAAGCCTGTGCAATTCATTACACATCGTCATCGCAGAAACCGGTTCGCTGCCTGAAGCGGCGGCAACTCGTCGGCATAACTCCGCTAGTGTCAGGTCGGGCTGCTCTTTGATGGCTTCCCGAATCAGAAACGCATCGCCCGCCAAAGCTCGCCGCCGCCCGCCGCCGCGCGGCAATGCCGCATAACTGCCCGTTGTGCGAAATCTCTGCCACAGCTTTTCGACAAATGAAATACTGACCGCAAACCGCCCGGCAATGTCGGCTTGTGTTTCTTCGTTTTCTTGAATCGCCTCGACAATCCGGCGACGCAGGTCGTTGGAATATGGTTTCATCAGCTAATTATCGCCGATTCAAACCATATACTCAATCTTTATCCGCTCTAGGTGCGAACATCACAAAGCCACCGCCTCTGGCGGTGGTAATTTTACTTTTTACTTTTTTTACTGTTCCGTTTCGACTTCCTGCGGAGCGGATTCTCTGTGTTTGAGAACGCGGTCGAGCATTTCGGCGCACTCTGCGCTTCGAGAAGCAAGCTGCGCGTCGGATTGTTCCTGTTGATTTTTTTGTTGGTGAAATTCATCGGCAATGTGCAAAGCCGCGAGGATTGCCACTTTCAAGCTGTCAACCGTCAGCGTTCCCGACGATATTTCGCGCATTTTGCCGTCGACATATTCCGCCAGATGCAAAATATAATCATTGTCGCCGTCCGAGCGGATATTATATGTTTGATTGTAAATTTCAACGCGGATTGATTGCGCCACCGCTTCTGCTTTTCCCTTGCCGTTGAGCATAACTTTTACCTGTGAATAGCTTCCGCCACATCGGGTTCGATGATGGTCATTGCGTCGAGCATTGCTTCGACTTTCAGTTGAATCGCGTCGCGCTCGCTCAATAAATCTTCAACTTTTTCTTCGAGACGAGTTTTCTCAGATAAAAGATTGCTGACTTCGTGGCGCAGCGATTTCATTTCGTGTTCAATCTTTTCTTTTTCTTCGCGCAGTTTTCGGACATTTTCAATTGTCAGATAAATTTTGTCTTCAAGATGCGAAAATTTTTCCATTCCTGCTAAACCGTTCATTGGTTTCTCCAAAACTGTATTGTAAAACTTTCCGTCTGATTATGTTTATTTTTAAGGAAAACTTCAAGTGTAATGAGACGTTCTTATTAATAAGACTAATAAAGATGCCGTCAAGGTGATGGACTTCCGTTTTTAGAATCGTTGTTTCGCCTCCAAATTTGTCTCGAGATTATGCAGAATTTCTGCGTGGATTGTGTCAGCTTCTTCGTCAAGGAGTGTGCGCTCATTGCTCCGATATTCAAGTCGAATCGTAATCGAACGTTCGTCGCTCGCTACACCTT
>JALZOH010000128.1 GCA_030857305.1 Acidobacteriota bacterium | reverse complement strand
GGGCATTAGTGATGAGGATAAAAGGACAGCTGTAGAAAAAGAAATTATTATTCCAGCTGCTATTTTGAGTTACTTGGCGATGGCTTCAGCTTGCTCTATTGCTTGGAAATATTTGACAAAACACGATAATAGTTTAAAAAACTCAACAGACTTTCTTGATGCAATTATGAAATTCTGGGATGAAATGAAAGAGCTATCTCTACTTGGAAAAGTTTTTTTGGGCAATTTATGTTAAAGATGTTTTCCCAAAAATAATTACTTTTTGAACAACGAATTTTTCCATTCTATCAAAGTGCTTTTGACCATAGATTTGACCTTTAATAGAAACATAAACACCTGTTTTAGTTAAAAACGCATAACAGTTTTTATTCACTTAGCCCATTCGTCAGCAATGTGAACATCAACTTTTACCGGAACTTTGCTGATATATTCTTCGCCCGCCGCACACATCGCTTTTTCTAATTTTTCCGCTGTGCTTTCTGCCTCGCGCGCGTCTGCTTCGAGAATAACTTCGTCGTGAACGATATTGACTAACCGGGCGGAAGTTCCGCGAATTTTATCGTGTAATAATCGCAAAGCGCGCTTTAGAATATCAGCCGAGCTGCCTTGGATCGGCATATTTTTGCCGTTTCTCTGTGCCAAAGAAATTGCTTTGCGGTCGTCTTCGTCAAAACGAAAGCGCATCATTCTTCCCGTCGCTGTTCGTGCTACTCGTTCGGTGATAACCTTTCGTGCTGCGTCTCTGAGCCAAGCGTCAAGCCCGCGATACGTGGCAAAATAGCGGCGCATAATGTCTTCGGCGTCGGTTTGCTTTAAGCCCGTCATCATTGCAAAACGCTGCGAGCCGATGCCGTAAACGACGCCGAAATTTAGGCGTTTGGCGAACGAGCGCTGGTCTGGAGTTACGTCCTCGGGTTTGACATTAAAGACTTGCGCCGCGGCGGTTGTGTGAAAATCTTCACCGGAAACAAAGGCGTTGATAAAATTTTGGTCTTTGGAAAATTCGGCTAAAATTCTGAGTTCGACCTGGCTGTAATCGGCGATAATTAGTTTTTTTCCTTCCCCGGCGCGGAAGCACCGGCGGTAATTTTCCTCGTGCGGTATCTGCTGTATGTTTGGTTTTGAGCAGCTAAATCTGCCGGTCGGCGCACCGATTTGGCGGAAGTCGGAGTGGATTCTGCCGGTTTTGGGTTGGATAAATTCCAGGATGTTTTCGCCGAAGCTCGAAAGGGATTTTGCCACGCCGCGATATTCAAGAAGTTTTGCCACGACCGGATATTCCAAGGCAAGCGGCTGCAGTTGCCAGCCGCGAGTGGTTTCGGGAACGGGGACGCCCAGATTTTTGAGCGCGTCGGTAACTTGCGTCTGCGAATCGAGATTTATTTCCGTCATTCCGAAAAGCGACGCTTGCGCCACCCCTGCCGAGAGCATGTGTTGCAACTCCAGCGCAACTTTCGCCTGCGATACTTTTACTCGTTCAAGCTGCTCGCGCCAACGCGCTTCATCCAGATAAAAGCCGTTGAGCTCCATCGCGGCAATCGGCATAATGCAATCGAATTCAAGTTTTGCAACCTGAACAAGTCCGTCGGATTTTAATTTTTCAACAATTTTTTCGCGCAGAGGAATCATCGTTGCCGCATCTCTCGCCGCATATTCAATTTGCGACTGTGAAAGCTCGGGCGCGCTCCAATCGCTGACCTGTTCTGATTTGTCGAGTTCCGTATCAAGAAAATAGCTGGTTACTTCAACAAGCGAATGCCGCCGGTCCTGGTCGCCTGCCGCGATGAGTTGACTGGCGAGAAGCGTGTCGAACACGCCGCCGAGTTCCGCGCCCAGATGATGTGAAATCCATTTCGCGTCAAATTTGGCGTTGTGCGCAATTTTTATCGGTTTCGGAGCGGAAAGCAACTCGCGGAGCGGAGCGAGTTCCAAAGATGTCCGTAAATCTCCCCGCTCGGCAAACGGCTTCAAATCAATAACTTGCGTTTCCTTACCGGTGCTTAACTGCACTAGCCGGATTGTTCCTTCATACGGATCGAGAGCGGTCGTTTCGGTGTCAAATCCTAAAAAGTCTTCGCCTTTTAATTGATCACACGCCTTTTGCAGAGCTTCTGCATCGGTAATAAGCTGAAAATAAATTTCCATATTCGTTTAACGGTAAATAATCTTTTTTATAAATGATTTTTGTTTATGGTAAATCGTAAACGGAAAATGGTAAATGCCGGAGGCGTATAAAAACTAATCATTCGCATTAATCATTGACGCTGAAATCACTTTTTACGTAAACGTTTGAAACGTTAATTTCAAAAACCTTTACTTCAATCGAGCATTTATTCTTCGCCATATACCATTTACCATTTACCATTTACTATTTTTAATTTATACTAGGCGAAGTTTGCTTGAAGATTTTAGATTTTTAATCGAAACGAAAGAAGCAGACGCTCAAGATTACAAGAATTTTTACACTGATTTAGTTTTACGACGAGAGAAATTTAAGATAGGTTTGAGCGCGACGAGACACAAATTTTTGCGCTCCCTGTTTGAAAAAGCGGTTTGTTTATCGCTTTTTGTTAAAAACCGAGATCCTTAGCGTGATAAAACTCAAAGTTCCAATTGTTTTGGAAATCAATTTCGAAAACAAAATAAAACAATTGAAAGACGCAAAATTCGCTCGCTAAACCCGGGTTAAAGCCTTGGTGTGTAAAATTTCCAAATCCAAAGCGTTCGCCATCCGTAAAATCTTCAAGCACCCAAATTAATCAAAAGTCCAGGGAGTCTGGAGAGTCCGGAGAGTCAAATATATAAATAATTCGAGTTGACTCACGACTCTAAACTCTCGGAACTCTCAAACTTTACTTTAAAAATTTATGTCAAAAGAAATGATTATCAGCGTCAACGGACGCGAAAAAAAGATTGCTATTCTCGATAACGGTCTCGTTACAGAGTTTTATATTGAACGCGGTGACGAGGAAAATTCCGGTATTGTCGGCAATATCTACAAAGGTCGTGTGCAGAGAGTTTTGCCCGGAATGCAGTCGGCATTTGTCGGCATCGGGCTTGAACGCGACGGGTTTTTATACGTTTCCGACTTTTTCGATGAAGAAGAAGAAATTGAACGAATTGTGATGGAAAAATCCAAAAAATCCTCGCCTGAAGAAGCAACCCGCGAAGCCACGGATCGTGTCCAGAGAGCGCGGCTTGAACGCGAAAAACAGATGGAAGCCGTGCAGGATATTGCCGAACCACTGCTTGAAGCAAATGGCGAAATGCCGCCGGAAATACTCTTTGAAGAATTGCCGGTTGGTGAAACGTCAGACGATGACCAACAGCCGAAATTTGACGAAACTCCGGCAGACAACCGTCGCGGAAGATCGCCGCGCCGCGGAAACAATAGAAATAATCAAGGCAGAGAAAGAGATTTTCAAAGAAGAGAGCCTGAAAATATCAGAGAAAAAGCCGCTGACCAAAATACGGGAGAAAGCGAAAATATAAAGGAAAGCTCCGGGCAAGAGTTTGCTCCGGAAGCCATGCAGGAAGCATTCCCGCTTTTTGAAATCGACGATTCGGGGTTTGAGCGAATTATCGATGACGAAGATACGGGCGATATGTTTAAGGATGCCTACATGCAAGAGGCGATTATTGACCAGGTTCGCGCCGTCGAATTTGATATGGAAAGCGAGGCAACCGCTGAAGTCGGCTCGCTGATCGGGTCGGTTTCAAACCAACCAAACGGTTTTGAGCGCATTGCCGACGATGAGGATGACGACGAACAGCGGCAGCAACCTGCCGAGACTAATAAATCAAGCAATAAACGCGGAAGTCGGGGCGGCAGAAATAGAAATAAATCAGGTCGAGAGTCAAAAGCCTCTGAAAAAGACACGACAGATAAAATTCAAACAACTGATGCGGCTGACAAAGGCAGTGAACCGAAATTGGAGGAAAAGAATCTGCCGCAAAACAAAAAATCAAGCGTTCAAGATTCGGATGATGAAAAGGAAGATATGACAAAGAGTAATACCAAAACAAAATCGTCTTCATCCAGAGCGAAATCCAAAAAACCGGCTTTGAAAAACAAAAAAACCGGAAACCGGGAAATGCTTGAAGACGGAGAGGCAAGCGTCAAGGAATCCGACAAAAATGCGGAGATGGCTGTTCGCCGTGGTGGTCGCGGTCGTCGCCGTCCAGGTGAACGCGAAAGCGGCAGCGCCGAAGGAAGTGTGCAGACAAATCAACCAGCGAGTTCTGACGATAAAATTTCAAGCGTAAGCGAAGTTTCGTCAACCGGCTATCAACCTGACAATCGGCGCAGCAGCAGCGGCAGCAGGAATAACCGCGATCGTAATCAACCGACAATCACCGATTTACTGCGCGAAGGACAGGAAATTCTTGTCCAGATTGCAAAAGAACCGATTGCGAAGAAAGGCGCGCGCATCACTTCGCACATTGCTCTGCCCGGAAGATTTCTTGTTTATATGCCGACGATCGAGCATCTCGGAGTGTCGCGCAAAATAGAATCTGCCAGCGAGCGCAACCGGCTTCGGATTCTAATTCAAAAAATTAAGCAGGAAGAAGTCGTTCCGTCCGGCGGATTTATTGTTAGAACCGCCGGAATCGGCATTTCTGAAGAAGATTTAAGGCAGGATGCGCGTTACCTAATCAATACGTGGCTCGACGTTAAAAAGACTTCGGAAAAAGCGAAATCGCCCGCGCTCGTTCATCAGGATTTGGATATTATCGAGCGTCTTCTACGTGACCAATTATCCAATGAATTTACGGCTATTCGTGTTGATTCCGAAGAAGAATATCAGCGCATCGTCGAATTCATCAATCGTATTCAACCGCGCCTGGTCAACCGAGTTAAACTCTACACGCGCGACGAACCGATTTTAGAAAACTACGGCGTTCAGGAAGAAATAAGCAAGGCTCTGAAACCGCGCGTATGGCTCCGTTCCGGCGGTTATCTGGTAATTAATCAAACCGAAGCGCTCGTCGCCATTGATGTTAACACCGGTAAATTTGTCGGCAAGGGCAATGCGCGGCTGGAAGACACGATTACCAAGACGAATATGGAAGCAGTTGATGAAATTGCCAGACAAATTCGCCTGCGCGACCTCGGCGGAATTATCGTGCTTGATTTAATCGATATGGAAGACCGGCGCAATCGTTTTAAGGTTCAGCAAGCTTTGCAGGAAGCTCTCTCAACCGATAAATCGCCGAACAAAGTATTGTCGTTTAACGATTTCGGATTAATCATTATGACCCGCAAACGCGTTAAGCAATCTTTAGAGCGAACAATGTGCGCTCCGTGCGATTACTGCGAAGGGGCTGGCTGGGTGAAATCGCCGCAAACCGTTTGTTTTGAGATTTTAGAAGAAGCCAGAAGACTTGCTAAAACTGTCAATGACGTGCGGCAAACAACGCTCAGAGTTCATCCGGACGTGGCAAAATCTTTATACGAATCAGAAAGAATGGTTTTGCAGGAAATCGAAGATTATCTCGGCAATGTAGATATTACAGGCGATAAATCAATTCATCAAGAACAGTTTGACTTTGCTTTTATTTAAAGTAACTTTCCAAAAATAAAAGCGTGGTTTTGACAATTCTATCTAAATTAAAAGGGCGGGCTAATAAATACTAGCCCGCCCTTTTTTGTGAATAACTTTATCTTTTGGATTGTCTTTTCATCCGGGAAAATTTATCTTTCGCAAAATCTCACGAAAGCGCGGCTCGTCGCGCAAACTGTCGAATCGCGGATTGACACCCGCAAAAACCAGCCACCACGAATGCTCTGCGGCGGCTTTTTCGAGCTGCGTCAACGCCTGCTCTTTTTCTTTCAGACCGGCGTAAGTTTCCGCCATTCCGTAAGGCGATACATATCTTTTGTTCGACTCGACTTTTAATCGCTCGATTATTTCCCGCGCTTTTTCTTCGTCGCCGGAAACGGCGTAAATATATCCGAGCGAGGCGAGCGCGAAGGTATTGCCGGGCGTGTAGGATAACGCGCGGCGAAACAACGAAATCGCGTCTTCATACTGACCGTTTTGCTCGTAAGCCATTCCCAAATAAACGTGCGCGGGAAAAAACGCGGCGTTCGTTTCCAGAACTTCGCGGTAGATTTCAATTGCCCGCTCGTAGTCGCCCATAAAGTAAAACGGCAAGCCGCAAGCCGTATTTATAATCGGCGAAAGCGGGTCGAGCGTTTGCGCCTGCTTCATCAACTCGATTGAATCGGCAAATCGCCTCCTCGTCAGCAAACAGAAACCGTGCCAATGATAGGCGATTGCATAATTCGGGTTTATTTCCGCCGCGCGTTTGAAATGGTTTTCCGCCGCCCGCCAATCCCAATCGTAATTGTTTTTAATAAACGCCAAAGCCGCGCACGCTTCCGCCAGGCGGTCGTTAATCTCCAAAGCCTTCTGCGCCGCCGCTTTCGCTTTCGGGACGGCGATTGTCGGTGATAAACCGCTGACCGTCGCCAATGAAATATACGAATCAGCCAGACCGGAATATGCCAGGGCGTAATTCGGATCGCAGTCGAGCGCGCTCTGAAAACATTCGATGCCTTTTTTCATCCATTCCGCTGTGCGTTTGTTCCAGAAATAACGCCCCTTGAGATAAAAACGATACGCTTCGGGGCTGGCGGTTTCGCGCCGCAAAAAATGTTTTGTCTCGCGGCGGGTCAATTTTAAACGCAGCTTGCCGGAAATTTCGCGGGCGATTTCGG
>JALZOH010000127.1:1056-6738 GCA_030857305.1 Acidobacteriota bacterium | reverse complement strand
GGATGTGTCTGGTCCGCATCGAAAAAATGCCGAAACTTCAGACTTCCTGCACGATTACCTGCACGGACGGAATGAATGTGACGACACAGAGCGCAGAAATCGAAAAAGCGCAACGCGCGATGGGCGAATTTCTGCTGGCAAACCACCCGCTCGATTGCCCTGTGTGCGATCGCGGCGGCGAATGCGAGTTGCAGGAAATGATTTTTGATTGGGGCGATGTTGAAGAACGCTTCGTCGAACCGAAGAACGCGCAGCCCGAAAAATTTCTCTCGCCGATTGTCGCCAACGACCCGCAACGCTGTATTTTATGCAAACGCTGCACGCGCGTCTGCGACGAATGGATGGGCGAAGACGCGATTGAAGCCGGAAATCGCGGCGTCAATACGGTTATCGGAACTTACGGCGGCTGGCTCGGTTGTTCGCAGTGCGGAAACTGCATCGAAGTTTGCCCGACGGGAACACTGCTCGACGCGGTTTATCGCCATGAAACGCGCCCATGGGAACTCGACCAGACGATTTCAACCGACGTTTATTCTTCGGACGGTATGCAGCTTTCAATCGGTTCGCGCGGTGGTTTTGTTCATCGAATTGTCGCCCGCGACCGCTATGTTGATGGCTTGAACGGCGAATTCCTCGATGTTAAGGCGCGTTTTGCGCACGAATTTATCAATCACGCCGACCGCCTCAAAACTCCTCTCATCCGTTATAAAAAAGGCGGAAAACTGATTCCCGCAACTTGGGATGAAGCGATTCATTTTGTCGCCGGTAAATTTAATGAAAGCGGAAATAACATCGGCGTTGTCGCTTCGGCTCGTCTAACAAATGAATCAATTTTCACTTTGAAGAGATTTGCGACGGAAGCGGCTAATTCAAACAATTATGCGGTTTCCGACGCTTACGATTTAACTCCGTTTTTTGATAATTTGAGTGTCCCTCTGGCGACGCACAAGGAAATTCGTCACGCCAAAACTATACTTTTGATTGGCGGCGAACCCGAAGAAGAGCAGACTTTTACAGCGAAACAAATGCGTCAAGCGGTCAGAAACGGCGGCGCGAAATTAATAATTGTTCACCACACGCCGATTCGCCTGACGCAGCAGGCAACGCAATTTATCCACGTTAACCCAGATTCTCTGGGCGCTTTTGCTTTGGCTTTTGCTGACAAAGCGGACGCAAGCATTTTGAAAAAAATGGGCGCGGCGCAAACCGAGATTGATGATTTGCTGAAAACAATCGGCGAGTCGGAAGGCGATTTTATTATTATGTTCGGCAGAGATTTGTCGGCAGAAGCGCAAGCGGTTTTATCAAATTCGGCGGGAAATTTCACTTCTGAAAATAGGAGAGTTTTGCTTCATCCGCTTCCGCTTTACAATAATTCGGTCGGCGCGAACGATATAATGGCGGGCAAAAAGACTTTGCAAGATGTTTTGAATAGTTCCAGAGCATTGCTAATCGGCGGAAGCCTTCAGGAAGAAGATACTGAACTTTTAGCCAATAAAGATTTCGTGGTTGTTCAGGAAATGTTTGAAACCGCGACCACCGAATTTGCCGATGTTGTTCTTCCTGCCGCGAGTTTCGCGGAGGTTGACGGGACATTTACGAACAATACCGGTTTCGTCCAAAGAGTCCGCCAAGCAATCGAACCGGTTCATCAAGCTAAAGCCGATTGGATAATAACTTCGATGATTGCAAGAGAAATGGGTATTGATTTCGGCTATAACTTTTCGGCTTCGGCGGCTTTCAAAGCCGTTGCGGATGCGGTGCCGGCTTACGCGGGCTTGCGTTATCCAGCGCTGAAAGATGAATCAAAACCGGCTCAAGCTAAATATACATTAGCGGAGAAAAAAGATTTGTCTAATGAAATGGATATTCTTCGTCAAAGATTTGAAGCGTTGCCCGACGAGTTAGAAAAATATACGGTAACACCGCGAGTCGGACACAAACTACATCGGATCACGGTAATGACCGGGAAAACCGCGCAGTTTCACCTGCTCGCAAACGGCAATCCGAAACCTGAGAATTTGCTCGTTTCTCCGCTCACCCAGTTTAATTTGGATGGAACGCCGCGCGTCGAACAATTAGCTGCCGCGGTTGGCGTCGGCGACCGACTTGACGATAAAGAGAGCGTACAAGAAAAGGTGATTCTCAAATAATTTATGAAATATCGCGTAAATATCGAACAAGATGAAGACGGAGTTTTTGTCGCCGAAGTTCCTTCGCTTCCCGGCTGCATTTCGCAAGGCGCAACGCGCAGAAAGGCAGTCGAAAATATAAAAGAGGCGATTGAGCTTTATCTTGAAAGTTTGGAAGCGCACGGGGAACCCGTTCCGCCGCCGATTACGGAAGAAATTGTGGAGGTCGCGGCTTGAGTCAAATTCCGCGTATTTCCGGACGCGAAACAGTTAAAGCCTTAAAGAAATTAGGTTATGAATTTGACAGGCAACGCGGAAGTCATATTATTTTGCGGCAAAACGAATATCCGTTTAGAAGAATCGTTGTTCCCGACCACAAAGAAGTAGCGAAAGGAACATTGCGCGGTATAATCAAGCAAGTAGGCTTAAAAGTCGATGAATTTAAAGATTTGTAATTAAGGATTTATGGAGGCTGTCTTAAAAACTCTTTTTCCGGTGGTCGTGCTCTTCGGCGCGGCGACAGTTGCGTTTGGCGGCGTAATGATGATTGTCGCCTACACGGTTTTGGCGGAGCGCAAGGTTTTAGGCTGGATTCAGGGACGCATCGGACCGAACCGCGTTGGTTTCTGGGGTATCATGCAGCCGTTTGCAGACCTTCTGAAATTTATTTTCAAGGAAGATATTGTTCCCGACAAATCTACTAAATTTATTTATTATCTCGCGCCGATTGTCGCCGTCACCTGCGCTCTCATACCGATGATTGTCTATCCGTTCGGTCCGGCAATCAATGCTGATTTAAGCTGGCTGCCGTATGGTTTGGGCGACGGGATTCGGCAAATTCCTTTAACGATTACTAAAATTGACGTTGGCGTTTTGTTTGTTTTAGGTATTACGTCAGTGGGAGTTTATGGCATCGCGTTAGCTGGCTGGTCATCAAACAATAAGTATTCTCTGATGGGCGGGCTTCGTTCTTCGGCGCAGATGATTTCCTACGAACTTTCAATGGGCGCGTCGGTTATCGGCGTGGTGATGCTTGCCGGAACGCTCGATTTAAACGGAATCGTTTACGCGCAAATCTACTCGCCTTTCAGATGGTTTATCATTCCGCAATTTATCGGTTTTATAGTGTTTTTGATTTCCGCCTTTGCTGAGACAAACCGCGTTCCGTTTGATTTACCGGAGGCTGAGACCGAGCTTGTCGCAGGTTTTCATACCGAGTATTCAGCCTTAAAATTCGCTCTCTTTTTTATGGCGGAATACGTCAATATGTTTACCGTCTCGGTGATGACGACTACTCTGTTTTTGGGCGGCTGGTATATTCCCGGTTTAAGTCACATTTTTGAAGTCGGCTCAATCGGCTACGCGGTTGCCAGCCACATCGGATTTTTATTAAAGATTTTCGCCTTTTTATTTTTGTTCATTTGGATTCGCGGAACTCTGCCGCGCTTTCGCTTTGACCAATTAATGAATTTCGGCTGGAAATTTTTGTTGCCAATCGCTTTAGCAAATGTGCTTTTTACAATTATTATTGTGTATTTTTTGAATAGATAAATTTAGTGGTAAGTGGTAAGTGGTAAGTGGTAAGTGAAAAACTTTCCGAAACTCACCACTTACCACTTACCGCTTATCACTAGTTAAAATGGTTACAACCGCAATCTTTTTCCTCTTCGCCGGACTCGCCATTGCTTGCGCGATTTCGATGGTTTACCACAAAAACCCGCTGTATAGCGCAATTTCACTGGTCGGTGTTTTTATTTCCCTTTCGTGCATTTATGTCACGCTTGCCGCACCGTTTATCGCCGCCGTCCAAATATTAATTTATGCGGGCGCGATCATGGTTTTGGTTGTGTTTGTCATTATGCTTTTGAATTTGGAAGAAGATAAACCGCTCAGTCGGCTCAGATATTTATACGTGATGGGCGGAAGTCTCGGCTTAATCCTGCTTGTTCAGACATTCTTTGTTTTTTACGCAGTCAGCCGCGAGCCGAAACAAAGTGTCAGAACCGATGAAACGGTCGGTGAAACTTTGAATATCGGCTCGGCAATGTATACGGAATATCTTTTGCCGGTGGAAATCGTCGGCATTCTTTTGCTGATGGCAATTGTCGGCTCGGTAATTCTTGCGCGCCGTTTTGCCCAGCCGCAACTCGAACTGGTTATTGATAACGAATTGGAGATGCGCGACCCGCAAACGAAAGAAGAGTCAAGCGACGAGCTTCAAGGACTGGAAACGCCTCGCTTTCGTTAAGATAAAAAGTTGAGCGGAATCAGTTTACATTTAATTACTGACACTTAAAAAAATGGAACCAAGTTTAGCAACTTATTTAGCACTGTCCGGGATTTTATTTACGATCGGCACGGTCGGCGTCATCTTCAAGCGCAATGCGATCGGAATGTTTATGTGCATCGAGTTGATGCTGAACGCCGTCAACCTGACGTTTGTTGCCTTTTCGCGCTATTACGCGGACGTGACCGGGCAGCTTTTTGTTTTCATGGTGATGTCGGTCGCGGCGGCGGAAGCGGCGGTCGGGCTTGGCATTATCATCGCGTTTTTCCGCAACCGCAGCTCGGTTGACGTTGACGACGCGAGTATTTTGAAGAATTAAAATGAATGATTTCAATATCATCGTTGAAAAACATGAAGAAGGCTTTGTCGCATACCCGCTTGGCTCAAAAGGCATTGTTGTCGGCGAAGGCGACAGTTATGAAGAAGCGTTGGCAGATGTAAAATCGACGATTCGTTTTCACATCGAAACTTTCGGTGAATTATAAATGCTAAACGCTGATGTTTTAACATTTCAGGAATTTGCGATGCGCGAACCGTTGCCGTTGTCGAAGATTCACCAAGCCGTGCTTGAATTTTTGCAAGGACGCGACGATGTTGTTCTGTTCGGCGCACAAGCCGTTAACGCTTACGTCAGCGAGCCGCGAATGACGCAAGACGTTGATTTGCTTTCGGTTCGGGCGAAGGATTTGGCTGAAGAATTGCGCCAAACATTGAGCGAAAAATTTCATATCGCTGTCAGAGTTCGAGAAATTAAGGAAAAAGGTTTTCGCGTTTATCAAGTCAGAAGCGAAGGAAATCGGCATTTGGTTGATTTACGGCAGGTTGACGAATTGCCGCAAACACAGACGATTGAAAATGTTTTGGTTTTATCGCCTGCCGAACTAATTGCGAGCAAAATTGTTTCGTATCATTCGCGGCGCGGCAAACCGAAAGCGGGAACGGATTACAGAGATTTGGGAATGCTACTTTTGCAATTTCCCAAATTGAAAGAAAAAGTTTTGGAAACTTTGCGGGCGAAAAATCTCGGCGAAACGGTTTTGGAAACTTGGGCGGAGATTGCGAATCAGGATTTTCAGTTTGAGGACGAAGACGAAGATTTGATTTTTTGATCAAAAAAATATTTAGAATTTTATGATTTTCTACATAACAATCGAGCGTGACGAGGACGGTGTTTGGATTACAGAATGTCCTTCGATTCCAGGCTGTGTCAGTCAAGGCGCAACGAAAGACGAGGCGATAGAGAATATCAAAGACGCAATTAAA
>JALZOH010000127.1:0-1046 GCA_030857305.1 Acidobacteriota bacterium | reverse complement strand
GGGCGAATTTTTCAATGCAACATTTGATTAAAAATATCTTATTTCTGCTTTTTACAATTGTTTTTTTAACAAATTGTAACGACAGTCAATCAACAAATTTAACTAATGAAAAGAAAGATAATTCTCAAACTTCAAGAGAAACTGAGAAGTTAAAAGCAAAAGAAGTATTGAATGCAATAAAACGAATGGGTTGCCAGTTGAAAAAGAAATTATATATTCCGCAGAAACCGACCCAAATAAACTTCTTGGTAGACCGAATCAATATAACGAAAAGATAAATTGGGTTGATAAGAGGATTAAACAAACATCGCCAGATAATGTGCAAGGTGGAACCATTGAAATCTTTGATGACATAGAAACGCTTGAGAAAAGAAAGAAATACATTGAAGAAATTGGAAAATCTGCTCCAATGTTTACTCAATATCAGTATTCACATAAAAATGTTTTAATTCGGTTAGATAAAGAACTAACGCCTCCGCAGGCGGCGGAATATGAAAAAATTCTTAAGAGTTTATAATTTCCAATTTAATACCAATAACTGAAAACAATTTTTTAAGTCTAATATTTTCGCTCTGCTCATCGGCGTGGTTATCAATTAAAAGTTTTCCAAGAATTATATGATTTTCAACGTAACAATTGAGCGCGACGAGGACGGTGTTTGGATTACAGAATGTCCTTCGATTCCAGGCTGTGTCAGTCAAGGCGCGACGAAAGACGAGGCGATAGAGAATATCAAAGACGCAATTAAAATTTGTCTTGAAGTTCGTGCCGAAAAAGGTTTGCCGTTGACGGTCGAAACTCGTCAGGTCGAGGTGGCGGCGTAATGGCGCAACTGCCGAGTTTGAGCGGTAAGGAAGTTATCAAAGCATTTGAAAGCTCCGGTTGGGAATTTTCCAGACAAAGCGGCAGTCATATTGTTTTGACGAAAGACAGCGAAATGGCTTCGCTGTCCGTGCCGAACCACAAAGAGGTTGCCAAAGGAACTTTGCGAAGTTTAATACGAGCCGCGAATTTGACGATTGACCAATTTGTCAAAGCTATTTAGA
>JALZOH010000546.1 GCA_030857305.1 Acidobacteriota bacterium | reverse complement strand
TTTCAAAAGATTTGATTAACGAAGCAGTAATTGAAGCGAATGAATTTGAATTAGGCGGCGGCGTGACGGTCAGAGTGATGAGTCCCGAATATCTCGTAGTGATTATGCTCGACACCGGATGGCTGAAAGATTTTTTGCGAATCAATATTTTCCTCGAACACGATGTGGTCAACACGGAAGAATTACAAATCGTCTTGGAAAAACACAATCTAGCCGAAAAATGGCAGGAAAATATCGGGCGGTTTCAAATATGAAAAACGAGCGCGACGGACGGTTGGCGTAAATAATTGTTTGCGTCGGGTTCGACGAGAATTGTTCCCGAAAAGCGCAGAGCGTCTTGTTGTGTTGTCAGAGGAACGAGCAAAACTGTCGGTAGAGTTTTACCTTTTTGAACGATGATTGCCGGTCGTCTTCCGGCTTGAGCGCGTCCGCCGCGTGCGGGAAATTCAACCCAAAAGATTTCTCCAACATTCATGGCGCATTTTCCTCAAAATCGAACATTTCCCAACCGTCCGCGCCAATCGCCTGCCATTCTTCAAGTTCGGCTTTTAGCCCATCGTTCATCAGCTCATCGGTAAGCGGAATGAGCAACACGCCTTTTTGCGTTTCAATGATGCGAAATTGCATTTCTCTCTTAAACTGATAACGCTCAACAATATCATTCGGCAAAATCAGTTTGCCGTTTTCTTCAATAGTTAAAACTGAGTTCATAATTTATTCTCCGACTTTTATTTTAATGCAAAAATTTATTTGTACATAATTGTCGTTTAATGAGTAAAACAAATAATGTGAATAAAACTCCACCCGTCATCTGGCATTAGTTTTGCGTATGCGACTTAGCACACAAAGTTTTGCTTAATGTGTAGTTTTATCGAACACCGAAGCGGTTTTTCGATTTACCGAAAAGTGAGTTTTCGGTCGGTAGAACAAAGATTTATTTTTGAGACAGGAGAAACAAAACAATGAAAAAATTACTTTTTACGAACACCGTTTTAACGCTGGCGGTTTTTGCTCTGACAGGCTGCCCCGGCACCGCGACTAATACTACGGTTAATACTTCTAATTCGAGAACAAACAGCGCCGTGTCAAACGCTAATATGAGTAATTCAAATATGGCGATTGTGGTTAATTCAAACGGCAATATGTCCAATTCAAATATGAATATGGGTAGCTCGATGAGCGACACGACTACGCCGAGCGGTTTTATGACCGAAGCCGCGAAAGGCGGAATGAAGGAAATCGAACTTAGCAGTATGATTTTGAATAAACGAACGAAAAATAACGAAGTTAAAGATTTTGCGCAAAAAATGGTCGCTGATCATACAAAAGCGAGCAATGAATTGAAAGCGTTAGCCGGTAAGAAAAAAGTTACGCTGCCCACTGAATTAGATCCCGAACAGGTATCGATGGCAGCTGATATGGCAAAACTTTCAGGCGAGGAGCTTGATAAAGAATACGTTGACGCGATGGTTGAAGCTCATGAAAAAGACGTTAGTTTGTTTAAAGCGCAATCGGAAAGCGGAACGGACGCGGACGCCAAAGCTTTTGCTGCCAAGACTTTACCGACACTGCAAATGCACCTCAATATGATAAAAGGTATTCAAGGCAAAATGAAATAAGGAGTTTTTAAGAAATGGCTCAGTGTGAAGTTTGCGGCAACGATTATTATTTATCTTTTGAGGTCGTGACGGCAGGAAGTCGTCACGTATTCGATTGTTTTGAGTGCGCGATTCACCGGTTAGCGCCTGTCTGCGCTCATTGCGGCTGTAAAATTATCGGTCACGGCGTCGAGGCAAAGGAAAATTTTTTCTGCTGCGCCAATTGTGCCAAACAAGCGGGCGTGACCGGCGTGACCGACCACATTTGGGGGAAAGAAAGAGAGACGGCGGAAAAATACGGCGAACAAAACAAGCCCGAATAACTCGAAAAGAGAAGAACGACAATAAAAAGCCGCAGCAAATTTAGCAACTCATCTCACCGCAATAATGCGAAAAATGCGGTGGGATGTTTATTATAATGAAACTAATCGTCTTTCAAAT
>JALZOH010000126.1 GCA_030857305.1 Acidobacteriota bacterium | reverse complement strand
ACCGAGACCAATTAATTTGGTGAACTCGCCTGTACTCAAATTCAAAACGCCAACGGCGTTATTTTCCTGCAAAGTTACCCAAGCCGTTTTTGAGTCTTCTGAAACAGCGATGTATTCCGGTTCGAGATCTTGAGCAACGGTGGCATTCGGTCCGAAAATACGGATGCTCGCACTGAGCGTGGCGTTATTAAAAGCCAAAAAACCGGCGGTCGTCGACGTCGCACTCGCCACGCCGCTGCTTATGTCAACGACGCTCACCGAGCCTTCCGGATCAATTGTATAAGCGTCATTCGGCTCGCCTTCGTTGGCGACGAGAACTTTTGTGCCGTCCGGCGTAAAAGTTAGCATATCGGGAAGCGCGCCGACCGTCACGGCGTTTAAATAATTCCCGAAGGCATTAAAGAAAACGACTTTGCCGTTGTCGGTTTTGACGTTTGCTTCGACTGCCACCGCGACTATTCCGTTTCTGACATCCACGCTGTTGGCTTGCCGACCATATGGCGCAAGTTCGATGGAAAAAAGTAGAGTTGGAGAAGACGGATTGGCAATACTCAGCACGTCGATTTTCGACGTGGCGCCGTTGACCGTAAAAAGCCTTTGGGTTTGTGCGTCGTAGGCGACAATTTCCGACGCGCCTTGATTATAAATTCCGGTGGCATACGTGCCGAGAACTCTTAATCCGATACTCGTTTTCTGTGCCGAAACAGATGGAATACAAATAAGCGAGGTTATGATGAACAGCGCCGCGTTTCGATAGAAGGTAATATTTTTCATAAAAAGAAATCTCTCTAAAAACTTGAAAAGCCGATTGAAACTAATGCAATCCAACCGATTTGGTTAAATGGAAAATTGTATTTATTCGTGCAAAGATTAATTTAGATTTATGAAATTAGATTTAACAAAGTGTTAATTTATGATTAACGCATCGTTAATTTAATTTAGCGACAATAGAAAAAAGACGAGCCATTGAAGACTCGCCTTTTTTGTTGTCAAAATAACAGTTTAGAAATTCAAACGCAGAGCGAATTGAATTTGTCTGTTTATTCCCAGTCCGACGGTTTGTCCGCCTGTTCCGTCTGACTCGAAAGTTAGAAAATAAATCTGGCTCTAAATTGTGCCAGACGTGGACCGCCCGTGGTATTGGAGATTCGTCCGAAGTTATTAACATCTGACAAATCAGCTTCCGGGATGGTCAAGTTGACTGTGTTGAACAAATTGAAGATGTCGATGCCAAGATCGAAGCTAAAACGTTCATTAATGCGTGTGCGTTTAGCTAAACCAATGTCGAAACGACGTTGTGATGGACCGCGGAACGTGTTACGTCCGAGATTTCCGGAATTGCCGAGCGCAGACGTGAAACAAGAACGGTTGATAAAAGAGTCACCGACCGAATTGCTGTTATAACTGCCCACGGCATCCGCCAATGACGAGCAAACGAAGTTCGGGCGACCGAAGCCTGTTCGGATAAGACCGCCTGAGCCGCGCACTAAGTCCGTGTATTGCGCCGCGCTGGCAATTTCCGGTTCGGGCGAAAATACCGTGAATGGCGTTCCCGACTGCGCCTGGAAAAAGCCGGAAACCTGAAAGCCTGACAAAAATTGGTTGTTTGAACCTCCCGTCGGAATTTCGTAAGTAAAACTTGTACTGAAGCGGTGTGTGCGGTCGAAATCCGACAAAGCGCGGTTGCTCTCGAGTTGACGCTGGTCGCCTTGGACGACAAAACCTGCGTTTGGCACGTCAGGTCTGCCACCGCCCGCCGTGCTTCCCGGGTCGGATGAACTCGTGTCAATTGATTTTGAGAAAGTATAAGCAACGTTAAATTGCAGGTTGTTTGAAAACCGTTTGCTCAAAATAAACTGCGCCGAGTTATATTCCGATTCCGCGCCGTTTGTTAATAGAACCGCTTCCGGCACGTTAAAACCGAGAATTGGAACACGTGCTTCAAAACCTAAAACCGAACCGCCACCGATAGTTGAGCCGGTGCAGGTAATCGGGTTAGCAAGATTCAGGTCAATTGGCGTTCCGCCCGGAAGCGTCAGAACACCGCCCGAACATCCCGGAGTCAAACCGGCGCGATACGGATTGGCAAATCCGAAGGCTCGCCCGATTCCGCGTTCACGCGCGGTTGCTCCCGCATTCAGAGGTCCGTTCGGCGCACCCGACGCGAGATATGCCTGATTGAAACGCTCGTAAATTTGTTCCGGCGCGTTTGCATCATTTAAGTCGTAGCCCTGATTAAAGGCGACGGCTTGCAGCAAATTGCGTCCGCGCGTGCCGACGTAACGCGCCTCAAACAGCAAATCGCGGACAATTTCATACTGCACACCTAAGTTAAATTGATGAATATACGGCGTGGAAAGATTGCGGTCAATCGCGCGAAACTCGAAAGTTTCGGCGATGTTTCCTGGTTGCGAGCCGGTACTTGTTCCGCGCGGGTCGGTCGTTACGCCCGTATTGTCACGAATCGTGTAACTGCCGCCCGTCCCCGAACTACGAACAATTCGGAACGGCAAAAATTGCGCGAGCGGTAAATTCGTCGGATTGGTGTTGAAGGCATTAGCGATAGGCACGTTACCGTTCGGAACGGTAATTTCAACTTCGCGCAAGAACGGATAGTTACTGAAAACCGTATTGATAAACGCGCCCGAAGGTCGGTCGTAGAAAAGACCGTAACCGCCGCGAACGACCAATCTATCGTTGACTTTGTAGGCTGCGCCAATGCGCGGAGCAAAGTTGTTTTTGTCCTGCCCATTTAAGGTATGGTTATTATCAGCCATTTTAGTAACCGCAATCGAAGCATCCACGTTTCCCAGACCGGTGTTTTGAACATTTTTGGGAACGATAAAACCGCGCGTCGGATTGTCGCACAGAGCCGCTGTTCCACCCGTTGTTTGGAAACACGGTTCAAAACTTGAGAAATCAAAATTTCCAATGCGTCCGTCTTTTTCAGTCGGGAGTCCAAAAAATTCATAGCGCACTCCAAGATTTAAGGTCAGACGCGGCGTAATTTTCCAGTCGTCGGTGATATATCCCGCATAATCGGAAAAGCGAAAACTCTTGTCCGTTACGCCAAACTGCGTATCGGCTTCGGTCGCGTTTCCGGTTATGAACTGTGTGAAACTGTCGTATTTCTCGAATTCAGTCGCCTGTTCTTCGGGCAAGTTGGTATCGAATTTATACTTGCGATATTCGCCGCCGAACTTGAAAGTGTGGTTTCCGGTAACGTAGGTAAAATTATCCGAAAGGCTGTAGGTTGTTTGTTCACGACGGTTAAACGAATCGTTCGGACCGCCAAAGGAAAAGCGGGAAAGAGCATTTCTGCCGACAAAGTGCCCTAAACGACGCGTTGCAATGCTGGTATCAAATTGTGTCGCCGGATTTACAATACCAATGTTTTCACTCAAGAACTCATCGGTGAGAAACGGGTCGTCGAGACGGCGCGTATTATTCAAGAAGAAATATCCGAAACGCAATTCATTGGTCGCGTTCGAGCCGATAAGTCGCGTGTAAGCGGTTGACAACGTGCGGTTTTGGTCATTACGCAGCAAGGTAAACGGCGACGCGAGACTCGACGGGTCGGGAAACGAATCAAAACCTGGAAATTTTGAGTAGAAAAAAGTGCCGCTAATAATATCTTTATCGGTTAGGTTACCGTCCAGGCGAATCGTAGCTTGATTTTGCTCAAACTCTGACGGCTCGACATTGGTTTGTGTAACCAACTGGTTGTTTTCCTGCAAAGTGCGACTTGTTACGCCGCCGGTTGCCACCGTGCCGAAAAGAAAAGCTCTGGCTCCGGCGCGGTCAACGCCGATTGGTGTCGCATTCGCTCGGGGAGTAGCGATAACATAATCACCGGTTACTGGATTTCGCAAATTAAGCAGACGTAAGGCAACCGGAGCAATATCCGCCGCCGTTAAACAGTTCACACCGACCGTACAGCCGTTGCGCTGATTAAACGCAGCCGCAATGTTTGCCGCAGTTCGCTCGCCCGTGATAAGTCCCAGAGCCGCCGGTAAAACCGTCGTGCTGCGAGCCGTCGGAACAAATCCGGTGCGAGCGTTGGTTCTTTGATAGTTGCCGAAAAAGAAGAATTTTTCGCGGACAATCGGACCTTGAAAATTAAAGCCGTATTCGTTACGAGTTGCATCAGGTTTTTCGATTTCTTCGCGTTTGAGGAAAAATTCGTTCGCGGTCAGACGCTTGTTTTGTCCGTAATAATAAGCCTGTCCGCTGAAACGGTTGCCGCCTTGACGGGTTACAAGCTGGAAATTGCCGCCGCCCGAACGTCCCGTCGAAGCGTCGTAAAGACTTGTTTGCAGTTTAACTTCCTGCAATGTTTCCGGCGCGGGTGCGATGTTGTCCGTCAGCGAGCCTTCGTTACTCGTAATGTTCGTCGCGTCAATGCCGTTAAAATAAAGACTCGTCGCGGTTGTCCGCGTTCCGTTGACCGAAGGCGAAATGTTGCCGTTGCTGTTGGTGGCAACCGGCGAAAGTTCCGCGCTGACACCGGCTTCAGCCGTTGTTAGCTGCGTAAAGCTGCGCGTCGAAGTCGGAACGCGCGTTATTTCTTCGCCTGTAATCTGCCGGGCGGTGGTTGACGTTTCCGGCGTAATCAACGGTGTCGTATCGGTAATAGTAACGACGTTTTCAGTTCCGCCGACCGTTAATGTAACATCAATCGTGCGCGGAACTGATGCTTCGACCTCGATGTTTTCATTGACTGACTTTTGAAAGCCTTCTTTCTGATAAGAAACGCTGTAAGTTCCGACGGACAGAACCGGAATCGTCCAGCGTCCGTCTTCGTTTGTAACGACCGTCCGCTCTGCATTAGTAGCCACGTTTTTGACCGTTACGGTTGCGCCTTGAACAATTGCACCCGTCGTATCAGTAACCGTTCCGCTCAAACTACCGCTGGATTGAGCAAAAGAAATCGCTGCCGTCATTGCAAAAACAAGCGCGAATGTCATAACGGATAAAACATTTTTAAGTTGTTTATGTTTAAGTAAATTCATTAAAAGTCTCCTCAGAAAGAGTAAAAATTTTTATTGCTTGGTAATTAAATAGACTTCAGGCAAAAGCCAAAGAATCTGCTTGATGTTCAACGGATTATGACTTTTGCGTAATAAAAATATTGGGATTAGTCTTCAATATGCAAGGATATTGGGTGGAGATTAACAATATGTGAAGTTAATATTAAATTAGTGTTAAAAAATTCAGAGACGAATTTTCTACATTTAATATTTTCTAAGAGGCTTATGTGATTCTGAAATTTAGGCGGCTGTGGTTTGGAGCAAAGTTGTTTAAAATTGTTTCTAAATGAATTTCTTCTGACAAAAACTTAAAAATAAAAAACTACCAAGCGACATTAAAAGACTTTCAATAATTATTCGTCTGTTTTTATGTGGGTAGTCTATAACCGATTGTCTTAAATTGTTTTTTCAAACTTCCTAAAAAATTTATTTAATATTACTCGTAAAACTATTCACCGATTTTAGTCAGAGCAAACGCTGCCAGGAATCCGAGAACCGTAATTAATCCGGCAAAATCGTGCGCCTCCTCGAAGGCTTCGGGAATCATTGTATCCGCCAGCATCGCCAAAATCGCACCGGCGGCAACCGCCGTCGTTCCGGCGATAACCTCGGCTGAAAAATCGCTGAAAACCGTGTAACCGATCAGCGCGGAAATGCCGGAAACGGCGGCTATTCCTCCCCACACGCCGAAAACATACGCTGCCGAGCGGTTCGCTTTTTTCATCCCTGCGGCACTGGAAATTCCTTCCGGCAAATTCGATAAAAAAATTGCGACTACCGTCACCCAACTAACCGCACCGCCAGCAATCATACTAACGCCGATTACGATTGATTCGGGAATGCCGTCAAGCAGCGCCCCCACGGCAATTGATAAACCGCTTCCGCTGTCTTCACCTTCTGAAGGTTGCTGTTCGCCCGACCTTTTTCGGTGCTTTGCGCCCTGTTTATTAACAAGCCAGTTTGCCCCTGTAAAAACAGCCGCGCCCGCGACGAATCCGATTGCCGTCGAATCAAGACCGCCGAGTTTATGTGCTTCCTCCATCAATTCAAACGACAGCGCCGAAACCAGCACGCCGCTTCCAAAAGCCATAATCCCCGCAATAATTCGCTGCGGCATTTTTATATAAAACCCAACCGCCGCGCCAATCAGCAGCGCCGAACCGGCAATCAATCCCCAAAATCCCGCCTGTAACCAAATCGGAAACATTTTAATTTCTCAAATTTATAAACTTTCAGTTTTCTTTTTGCGGACAGACATTTCCAAAATTTCTACCGCAACCTGCTCGGCGGTTTTTCCTTCTCTTTCAGCTATTTCAGTCAACCATTGATAAATTTCGTCAGATACTTCTATAATGAGCGTGTGTGTTTTCATATTTCTTAACTCTTTCTAAAACAATAAATTTATCGTTCAAATCTATGCTGTTCAGAACCGGCAAATAGTGTCCGAGTTTCAACCCGACCAAAACCCAATCTTCCAACACGGAGCGCAGTTCGTCTTCGCATTCGCGCAAGGTGGCGGCAAAAGCGACCACGCCTTTGCACGACGGAATGCGCCCGAAAAACGTGCCGTCTTCCAACTTGTCGTATTCGGCTTGCGACAAGGCGCGGTCTAAATAATCGCTCAAAATATATTGTCTTATCATAATAGATTTATTTTACCACTAAATCACATACGCTTTGCTGCGCTTGTTCGTGTCAATGTGATGTAATCT
>JALZOH010000125.1 GCA_030857305.1 Acidobacteriota bacterium | reverse complement strand
GTTTTACACCCGTGTATTCCGCCAAACCTTCGTGCATCTCCATTTCGCGCTCTTCTGACGCGGCATGTGGAAACATTGTTCTCCGGTGAGCGCGAAACAAAAGCGCGTTCGCGACTGCTTGATGACGCTGTTTGCCGCGACTCATCAAAGCCGCTGCCAGCGCACGCCATTCCAACTGTAACCAAATGCGTCCATCGCGCGAATCGAGATGATTATTTGCCGCGCCTGAACTCGGAAAGCCGATGTCGTTTTGAGTACGATGCCACATTTCGTGAGCCATCAAATTCGCGCGGCGAATTTTGTCTTCCGGCAACGGAAAGATGACCATCGTCCATTTCACGCCTGCCCATTCGGTAGCCGTATTTGCGATGTTCACCTTTGGCGGCAACTTCCCAACGAAAACATTTTCGTCTTTAATTAAGATACCTTCTTTATCCGCTTGATTAGCGACAACCGTGCGCGTCTTTCGGTCAACAAAAAGCATCGGTGCGCAAAGCGAAATACCCCACAGTTTATTATTATCTCGGTCACACAAGGCTTGAGCTTCCCCAAAGTATTTAGATGCAAGCCTCGTATCAATCGGTGGAGTTTGCGCCAACGCTCGACATTGAAATGGCAATAAAATCGTTAGAAGCGCAAGCACAAACGACAACTTGAGATTTTTCATAATTGCATTTGTTTGCAAATCGTTATTTGGGATTTTTACTTAATCAGTTCTTCTAGAAACTTTAATACTTCCGGATTTTTGCTCGTTCTCAACGAGTAGATCGCTTCAAGTTTTAACTTGTCTGATTTATCGTTTTTTGCGATTTCAAGAAGTTTTTTTGAAGCCTGCGCCTGTTTGGTGTCGGCAAGAATGCGGATGATGTTTATTTTGATCGGTTCATCAGGCGCAGTGTCATATAATTCAGCGAGCAATTCAATAACTCCTTCTCGTGCTGACCAATCCGGAAACCGCTTCAAAACCGAAAAAGCAAGATTCCGCAATTCAGAATCTTTCTCGGTGCGAATAATTTCCAGAATTTTATCGAATTCAATTTTGCGGTTTGAAGCAGTGCCGGCGGAAAAACCGGATGCGTTTATTTTTGAACTGCTGTAATAAAAATTGCCGTAACCGCTGCCAAACGAATTGATAATCGCCTTTTTTATTTCTTTGTCATTTGCCGACGAATATAATTGCGCGAGATAGTTCGCAGATTGATCATCTTTGAAACTTGCCAGAGTGTAAATTATTTCTTTACGGATTTTTATGTTTGACTCGTTCTGAAAACTTTTAACCAGAGTTTCTCTCAGAAGCGGCGTGAATTGATTTAAATTTAGTGTGTTAATTCTGTTCGTGAGTAAGCCCATCGCCGGAGCGGTGACTGACAAACGCGGAGTACGCACAACGCGCAGAATCTCCAATTTCAATGTTTCGCTGGCTTTGGAACCAGCTGTCAAAATATCGCCCATAATTTCTATCGCTCGTTTCGGGTCGGCGGAAAGCAAACTTTGGAAAGCGGCGATTTTAATTTCATCTTCGCGGTCAAGCGGCGTTCGCGCCGTAGTTGTAAGTGTTTGAGCAAGCGCCGCGTTTCCGAAATAAGTTTGCGCCGTACCGGAAGCCGCTCCCTGAGCAACAGTTCTGGAAGTTGCGGGGGTAAATGCGCCGAAAGAACCAGCCGGAGATAATTCGCCTAAAGACGAAAAATAAATTTTTCCGAGCGATGAGGAAGTTTGTACTTTCATCACTTTCGCGTCGTCAGCCCATGATGATGAGGGAAATTCTTTTAACAGACGGTCGAGGGCGGCATCGGATTTATCAAACTGCTTTTGTTTTTTGTATGTGAATGCAAGCCAGTAAAGCGCGGCATCGGTGGATTTATTATTTGGGTATTTCTTGATCACTTCATCAAATTTTTCGGCTGCCTTCGCCCAATCTTCCCGGTCTATTAAATCTCTCGCTTCACGAAACTTTTTATCGAAATCATCTTGAATGTTGATTTTTGAAACAAATGAATTCTTCGGGAAAGCAAAGGTGGTTTCCGGCATTATTGCGGTATAAAACGTAGATATGATTAATAACGCCGGAAGTGTTTTATAAATTTGTCGGTATAAATGCTTTTTGTTGTTCATTATTTTTTTCCTCTCTGTAAATCGTTCTACTTTCAACTTATTGGACGCAAAAGTCTTGAAATTTTTGCCATTTACGGCATTTAATAAATCTGTAAACTGGCGATGATATTTTGATTTTTGACACGCTCTTTAATGCCGAGCACCTTCTCCGTCGGAGGATTATTCTCCAGATTAGCAATATCGAGCAGATACGGCTCAGCTTTAGAGAGTATTTCGTCCGTGTATAAAGTTCCCAAATCTTCCGCACCGCGCCTCAGTTGGACGTTTTTTTCAAGCAGTTTTCGAGCCTGGTGTTTTTCGTATGCGACATCAAACGCTTCACCGCCTTCAACCGACCGCGCATTTCTGAACGAACGAAGCAGCATCTCGATTTTTTCGATTTGTTTGACGGTTTCTTTTTCCAGAGTTTTCAATTGCAACATCTGCATTTGCTCGTCTTCGCTCAATTGGGCAAAGTCTGATAAATCTTCTCTCTTATTTGCGGAAACTGTTTTTTCCTTTGTTTTTATGGCTTTAATTCCTATTCGTTCAGTGTTTGTAAAGGATTTGTTCTCGTCGTTATTTTTAACGCTTTTTCGAGGAACAATAATTTTGTCGCCGCTTTCGGCTTTTGCCGGAGAATTTATTATTTTATTTTCATCTGTTTCGACGGATTCGACTTTTGCCGATTGAACGGCGCTAAATTCTGTGCGGGCGGCGTATTCATTTTCCGCAATCTTCTCATCCGGCAGGAATTTCAAAAAAGCGAAACTGATTCCAAACAAAACTAACAAAACTGCGCCCGCAAATGCGGGGGGCAACCGCAAAAATCTGTTTGTATAAGCTTTCCAAACAAACACGCCTGCCGGTCTTTCAGCAATCTGCGAAACGCCTTTTGTTTCAGATTCAAGCGTCGCTTGAAACTTCGCCCACAAATCGTTTGACGGTTCGACATCAAACAGATAGCGGGCATAAATTTGTTTTTCCTGTTTCAGCATTTCATACCGGGACGCGCATTCCGAACAAGCGAAAACGTGCAACTTTATCCGTCCGGCGGTTTGCTCATCAAGCTCGCCCTCTATTAAATCATCAATCATATTCAGGTATTTTTCACACTTCATTTTTTGCCTCCCGATATGAGCTGAGTAAGATGCGCATCTCGTTTTTTGCGCGGTGCAAATCGGTTTTCAATTTGGAAATCGTAAATCCGGTGATTTCCGAAATTTCTTTGTAACTTAAATTTTGAAGTTCTTTCAGCGTAAAGACGAGCCGCTTGTCTTCGTCTAATTTTTTGAGAGCCGAACCAATCAGGCGATTCAATTCTTTGCTCAAAAATTCTTTGTCGGGCGGCGGACTTCTTTCATCAAACACGTTGAGTGACTCAACCGCCTCTTCGCTTTTTATTCCTTCTTTGCGATCGGAGCGCAAGGATTTGTAAACAACATTTTTAGCGATGCCGCATAGCCAAGTCTTAAGCTGCGCCTCGCCGCGCAAATTGTGAATGCCTTTATAAGCACCTAGGAAAGTTTCCTGCGTCAGTTCTTCCGCCGCCCTCTGATCGCCGAGCATCGCGTAAATAAATTTGTAAACGAAACGATAATGACACTCGAAAATCAAACCGAATGCTTCATCATCACCACTTTGCGCGCGAGCGATTAAATCATCAGAATCGTTTGTTAAATTTTTTATTTCCGCACTCGCGTGATAGAGCATCGAAATATCCATACGCTTTTAACTCTCAAACTAGCTTACAAATTATTAGTTCCCTAAATAATAAAAAGGTTACAAATTTTTTACTGAAGAATTCTTAACAAACAGTAAAGAATGTCTTTTGCCGCCCTTATATCTCTAGTGGAGAGTACATAATTTGTCTCAAAAAAAAATTTTCGAGATAATCCTATGTCAATTTAAGAATGTCGGCACACTCCGGCTAAGCGAAACAAAAGGGCAACCATTACGATTGCCCTTTTTATTAAAGTCAAATGATGTGCGAGAAGGACTCGAACGTTCGATTCAACGGTTGTAACGTAAAGTTAGCGGGGTAATTAGGTTATTCTTCCAACGAAATCACTTTTTTGGAAGTGATTTTCTTATTGAAAAGAGGCTTTCGTCCGACAAGCAGGATATGGTTTAGCTTAATCCGCTTTTTATTAGCGGCTTGATCTGTTTTTTCAGAATATTCAAAGCCAAAAGCGTAATCGTATTGGCTCGATGAAAGTTGTTTACAAACGGTTTCGGATAAATGAAATATAAATGCGTCGGCGTATTGACCCATACTTTCATCGACAAATCCGAGCAGTTCACCCGATTGGTCGTTCATATAAACCGGAATGCTTTCGATCGGATCGCATTGGTTATATATTTTGCCCAAAACGTAGCTGCGTTTGATTGCTAATGGACTGTAACTCATAATAACAATTTAACACTGTTTTAGTTTTTTGTCGTCGGAATGGCGCGGAAAGACGCGTTGGTGAAATTATGAACAAAATAATGTCGGAATCTTAAAGAATACTTATCACTAACGCCAATATCAAATGTTGATTTAACTTTTGTCCTCACAAAAGCTTTGTTTTTCTCGTCAGCCTGCCGCGGCATTGAGCAATTCTCTGACCTTACGGGCTAAGGCATCAAAAGTAAATGGCTTTTGGATAAAGTTGACGCTGGTTTCGATAACACCGTGGAGCATCATCATATTATCGTTATGACCGGAAGTGAACAGAATTTGTAAGTTAGGCAGCTTTTCGGTTAATTTCTCAGCCTACTCGCAACCGCCCATCTGCGGCATCACGATATCGGTCATCAGCAAATCAATTTTACAATCTCCATTTTCATAAATTTCCAGCGCCTCCAGCCCGTTCCGGGCTTCGATTACCGTGTAGCCACAGGTTTCAAGAATCTCCCTTGACAGATTTCGCACCAGCTCTTCATCTTCAACAAGCAGAATCATTTCAGTTCCGGTAGGTGATTCAACGAAAGTATCCTTTATCTTTGTGGCTTCGGATTTATCCGCTACCCGCGGTAAGTAAATCTTAAAGGCTGTCCCGACTCCTACTTTACTGTCAACCTCGATATTGGCGCCTGACTGCTTGACGATACCGTAAACAGTTGCCAGCCCTAAACCGGTGCCTTTACCTACTTCTTTTGTGGTAAAAAACGGGTCGAACATATGCTGTTGAATTTCGTCATCCATACCGCTGCCTGTGTCGCAGACAGTTAGCATGATATAAGCGCCCGGAAGAATGCCGACCTTTTGTCTGGCATCGTCAGGCTCGAGAAAGACGGCGGCTGTTTCAATAGTTAATGTCCCTCCCTGCGGCATCGCGTCGCTTGCGTTGATCGCCAGGTTGATAATAATTTGTGACAATTGTCCTGGGTCGGCGTTAACGCGTCCGGTTTTACATTTTAGTGCGGTAACCAATTCGACATTTTCACCAATCAGACGCTGAAGCAGTTTGATCGTATCGGTGACGACTTCGTTGAGGTCAAGCAATATGGGCTGCAGAACCTGCCGGCGGCTGAACACAAGAAGCTGATGAGTCAGCAATGCCGAGCGCATCGCGGCTTTTTTTATCTCTTCGATAGTGCGCCGCAGCGGATTGTCGTCTTCGAGTTTACGCAAGGCTAATTCACTGTAACCGTTGATTACCGTCAGCATATTGTTGAAATCGTGCGCAATGCCGCCGGCTAGTCGCCCGACCGATTCGAGTTTTTGGGATTGCCGAAGCTGTTCTTCCAGTTCTTTTTTTTCCGTAATATCTAACATCACTCCCTGCCAGCCTATCCGCTTTCCCTGGTTATCCGAGACGAAACGCCCTTTATCGTGCAGCCAGTGTATCGCTCCGTCACGCGCAATGATGCGGTATTCAAGGTCTGTATCGAGACCCTTATTCATAGCAGCTTCAGTTTCACGAAGAACACGCGTCCGGTCTTCCTCGTGGATAAGACTGACCCATATATCAGGTTTTTCAAACCATTCTTCGGTTGTGTATCCAAGCCAATTTATGTTCGGACTAATGTAAATTGGTGCATAAGGCGGAAATGGTTCTGCAAGATAGACAATCGCCGGCGATAATTCGACAAGATTGCGATAGTTAGCCTCGGCAAACCGCAGTGACTGTTCAGCGGTTTTGCGTTCAGTAATATCCTGTAGAACACCGACAAAATGCGTCAAACGACTCACTTCATCAAATACCGACGAAATTTTCAGCTCGTTCCAAAACGGCGTGCCGTTTTTACGGTAGTTGAGAATTTCGCCGCGATACGCTTTTTCTGCTTTGAGCGCTTCTCTCATTTCGTCAACTCTCCGGCGGTTTGTTCCCGCCCCCTGCAAAAAGCGGCAGTTGCGTCCTTTGACTTCCTCGAAACTGTATCCGGTTATATTTTCAAAAGCGGCATTTGTATAAATAGTCGGTTCATCCGGCAGCCGCGCGTCGCATATAAAGACGCCTTCGACAATCGAGTCAAGGCGCGCTTCATCAGCTGCATTTCGGTTTCGTCCGCTTTGCGCTCGGTGATGTCCTGCACCGTTCCGATAAACCGATGCGGCTTGCCTGATTCGTCGAATGAGACTTCGCCGATTTCGCTAACAATTCTTTCATCACCGTCCGGGCGAACAACACGATGCTCAATATTATACGGAGCGATTCGTGACAATGC
>JALZOH010000124.1 GCA_030857305.1 Acidobacteriota bacterium | reverse complement strand
CTACAGTCGGCAATCTGCCCTCACGCAATCCGTAGACAATACCTAAACGCGGCGCGAAATTATTTTTATCGACTTTGAATTTTTGAGAAGCCGCAAGCGGTGATGTGGAGTCGGCTTCAGGAATTTGATAAAGATCGTAGCGCAAACCATAATTGAACTTCAATTTGCGCGTAACCTTCCAGTCATCCTGAGCAAATAAGTTATAAAAGGTTGATTGATACTGGATATCAGGATCACCGAATGCTTCGGTATAAGTGACATAACCTCTGCGTGCCGCGCTGCCGGCAGGCGCTGTCAGAGCCGCTGTATAAGTTTGAATGTCGCGGAAGATATATCTCGCAAATACATTTGAGCGGCGCGTGTTGGCAATACGAATCAGACCGCCGCCAACTTTAACCGCGTGATTTCCACGCACCAGCGTCAAATTGTCTTGAAATTGCGTCGTTTTTTCGAGCGGCGAAATTGTGTCATCGTCTTCCGGCGCGCCGAAGTTGGCAACTCCGCTAATCACAATTGACGGACCAGTTCCGGAGTTGGCGTTGGCAAGAAAGCGCGAATCACGAGTGGCATACTGAAAGCGAAATTCATTCACAATATCAGATGAAACGGTTGAAGCAAGCTGGATTCCCAATGATTTTGAGACATCATTAAAGTCAATGCTTCTTTGCAGAGTATTAAGTTGACCAGCAATATTATCGGGCGAGAGGTTTTTGAAATAATTATAACGTCCCGTCAAACGATTGTTGTCATTTATTTGAGCATCAGTGCGAAAAATATAAAAGTTCACTTTTTGAGCAGCCGGAATTGCCGTCGGAAAAGCCGAAGACGGAACGCCCGCCGCTATCAACGCCGACTGATTAGCAGGAGAAATCGAAATTATACGTTGCGGTTCGCCGGCTAATCCGCGTTTAACATATTCATAACCGCCATAATAATGCCAGCGATCTTTGATGATTGGACCGCCGATGGCAAATGTAAAATTATCAACATTCGTTTTCGGTTTAAGCGCAGTCGGCGAGATATTAAAAGGACGCGACGAAAACGGCGTGCGGCGGAAACGATAACTTGCCGAGCCGTGAATTCCGTTTGTTCCCGAAGGCGTTACGGCGTTAAAAATCAAACCCGGCGTATTGCCGAATTCTGCTGAAAAACCGTTTGTTACAAGTTGAACTTCGCTGACAAATGTTTCAGAAATCGGCATTAACCGAATTCCGGCGCGGTCAGCCTGCGTATTGTTGTTTCCGTCAAGTTGATAATTTGTACGACGGGTGTAACCGTTAGCATTGATGCGCGGAACACCGAACTCAGCATTCGGGCGACCGGTAACGTTTGCCTGCAAAAGCGCATAATTATATGGATTGCGCGATACAAGCGGCAGATTCTGTACTTCCCGCGCATTCATCACGCGTCCAACATCAATTTTGCCAGGGTCAGCAATCGGCGCGTCCGACGTAATCGTAACGGTTTCCTGCACCCCACCTGGCTCTAAATTTAAATCAACCGTTGCCGTCTGACCGGTTGTCAGTGTAATTCCTTCACGAACGAGTCGTTTAAAATTCGCCACTTCAACTGTTACGCGATAAGTTCCGAGCGGCAAGAGAGGAAGGCGATAAACGCCGCTTTCATCGCTCGTCACCAGTCGTTCAGTTCCCGTCTCGACATTTCTCGCAACAATTGTAGCGTTCGGCACTGCTCCGCCGGTGGAATCTGTCACTACGCCTTCAATTTGCCCGTTCAAGGCTTGTGATTGGGCGCTCGCATAATAAAAACCTCCAGCCAAAAACGAGCAAAACAAAATACAAAAAGTCAACACACGAATCTGACTAAGTGTCTGAGTCATTGAAAAGTTCTCCTTAATTATTAAACTAAAAATTGTTTGTTAAACGCGGGAATATAAATATATTATATTACGAGAAAATTTAAAACAAGTTACAATTTTTTAACATTGCTTTTAATTTGCATGAAATTATAAATAAAGTATCCGATGTTCTTTATCGTCGAGGTCAATTGCGTCATAAACCCAATCAATCAAGTTTAGACCGTAGAGATTGAGAAATGAAATGATATTGAGAGTGCGTTCCTGCAAACCTTTATGCGGAACCAGCGAAGCGAATAACGCTTCGATTTGTCTTTGAACAACGTTGTCTTTTTTAATTTGCGCGTGTTGAAACTTTTTTCGCAGATTACTGATATGATACAGAATTTTTCGCCGCCGATTCGCCAAATTATCAGCTAAAGTCGGTTCAAGTTCAACTAAGTTTCGGTCGAGGTGATTGAGCTGTATATTGATTTTTTCTTCGACTTCAGCAAATACATTTGCCATTTCTATGTTCAGATATTTCTCAACAATCTGCGGCATTATATTTTCAATTCCGGCAAATAAATCTTTTAATTCCAAATCATATTTATCAAGCGTTTTCGCGTGTTTTGGTTCAATGAGCGTAAAACTCGCACGGTGCAGAATCGGAGTTTGCGGACGACCCAGAATCTTATAAATTTCAGCCGACTGGGCAAAATAAGCAATTTCCGCCGCGCCGCCATAATAAGTCACCGTCGGAAGCAGATAATCCTGGACAACCGAGCGCAAAACGACGCTCGGACTAAATCTTTCCGGGTGTTGGGCGGCTAAATCCGCTAATTCGCCGAGCGTGAATTCGCGTTCAATATCCTTTACTTTATATGTGCCGTTTTTCGTTTGCTTCAAGGCGTGACGGGTTCTATTTCTTGCCTGCCAGAAGAGCGGAAAATAATCGTCCGCCACGAAAACCTGTGCGTGATAATTATTTTTTTCGAGTTCCTGACTGCGAGTTTGCAGGGATTCAACTATCTCCTTTGATTTTTTTATAGCTTCGACATACAAGGGAGCAGCGAGTTTTTTGAGCTCTTCATTGAGCGGACAGAGCATTATCAAACCGTATTTGCCTAATATTTTGGTTAATAAACCGGCAAATGCATCTCCGAAGTCAGCACCGACTTTCCAGGAGTTTTCAACCAACGCATGTAATTCATCGGTAAATTCAGTGTGCTGAAGCGTTTGAAAAAGCTCTTCGATTGTTTTCTTTATCGACTCATCCAAAGCGACGTAACCGACAGGTAAATTTTCATAACATTTATGAGGCTCATTTTTCAGTTCGACTAAATCTCCACTCTGTCCTAAAACAGTTGCCTTTGAAACCTCTGCAAAATCGTGGTCTTCGGTCGCAATCCAGAAAACAGGTACGGCTTTAATCCCGCGTCCGCGCAAGCATTCCGTCAATTTAACTGCCGAGAGGGCTTTGTAAATTGTATAGAGAGGTCCGGTGAAAAGTCCGGCTTGCTGACCTGAAACAACGGCAACACAATCGGGTTCACGAAGAAGTTTAATGTTTTCAAAAGTTTTGTCGCTTCCTCCACAACTTTTATTCGTTTCCTCAAGCGTGTCGCAGAGAATTTGACGGTCTGTTTTATAATTTTCTAAAACACCTTGAATCAATTGCGGTATTTGCGTGTGAGAGTTAATTTCCAATCCGTAATATGAGGCTAACTCAGAGGTATTCTCCTGATATTTGAGAAATAATTTAGATTGGTTTGGAACGTCGGAAAAAGGCAGAGTTTCGATCTTAAAGAAACCTTCATCGGTAGGACATTTGACGGCGTTTTCTACACTCACAACTTTTTCTCCTTAAAGATTTCAATTATAGAGTTCTGGAGCGATAAGTTCCAAGTCGGAAATAAAAAAAGGAAGATGTTTTTTACATCTTCCTTTAATTAACAAAAACAATTACTCAAATTAGTTTCCGCTGGTTGTAATTCTTGGTCTGGTTAATGCTTCGGTTGAAGCGGTAGTTGGCGCTCGTTCAATGCGATAAACTCCTGACGAATGTGTGCCGGCAAAAATTCGGTTCGGGTTGTTCGGATCAAAAATCATCGACCAAATCCGCCGGCTCGGAATTTTCATTTCCTTTGAATCCATTCTTTTCCAGTTCCAGCCTGAATCATTTGAAAAATAAATTCCGCCGTCAGATTCCAAGGCGCTGGCAACAAAAACTTCTTCCGAGTTATTCGGATTTATTAAAATGCTTGTGTAGTTGCCGAGCGGAAGAGTCCCGCCCCGACGATTCCAGTTTTTACCACCGTCACGACTTAAATACAGGGTCTGGGACGTACCGACATAAATATATTCAGGTCTTTTCGGGTCAACGACAATTGAACTAATCGGAACATTTACCGGAGCCCCATCAACCTTTTGCCAATTTTTACCGTTATCACGCGAGACGATTACGCCTGAAGTTGCCGTTCCGACCCAAATTGTTTCAGGTTGTTGCGGAGAAGTATGGATGACAAAGATATTTTCATCGATGCCCGATCCAAATGAGACTTTCTCCCAGCCTTTCGAGACATCATAACTGCGATATAAACCTTTATCTGTTCCTGCAAAAATACCGTTCTTGCCGTCTTCCGAATAAGCTAAAACTTTTACTCGATCAACTAGAGCCAGGATTAATCCCGGTTCAGCAGGAGCTGCTACGACAGGTGGTGGAGTTGGCAAAGGTTTGACAGCTACTGTTTTCGCGGGTGTAGTCTTTCCTTTAGCAGATGTTTTTTTTGAACTTTTACGCACCGGTTTTTTAACTACGACAGGTGGTTTTGGCAAAGTGATTTGACTCCAAATATTGCCGCGGTCGGCAGATTTAAACAAACCGACGTTAGTCGCCAGATAAATTATATTCGGATCAACTCGGTCTTGAATCATACCGAAGGGCGAAACCCGATTGACGTCGAGGCTTTTAGCTTGCTGCCAGGTTGTTCCGCCATCATTACTGAGAAAAACAAATCCGCCGCTCGTGGCTGTATTTTGAGTGGTCGCATAAAGTCGATTCGGGCTTTCAATGTCGGGCGTGACGGAGTATGTAAAACGGCTCGTAAAATTATCGTTGGTCGGAACAAAGTTTTTTCCGCCGTCAGTCGAAACCATTATGCCGAAATTATTCGTTCCGATAAATACTTTGTTCGGTTCGTCGTGGTGCACGGCAATGGAATTTATTTCTAAATCTCTTTGAGTCGTCATTGCCCAGTTTTTTCCGCCGTTAGTCGTCATCCAAAAACCCTGGGTCGTCGCCGCGTAGATAGTGCCGGGAATTGCCGGATTCTGGACAATATCGCGTGTCCGTCGTGATTGCGAAGGAATTCCTTGGATTTTCGCCCATTTTTCACCGTTGTTAGTAGATTCGTAAATTCCGCTGCAGGCTGAAGCGACAATGTGATCAGGATTTTTCGAATCGATCGTAATTGCAAAAACGTCGGAATCATCAATCATTCCATTTTTTATCAGTCGCCAATTCTTTCCGCTATCCGTTGATTTATAAGCGCGCCACCAAGTTCCGGCAAAAATAGTATTTGTTCCGCGCGGGTCGATGGCGAGTGAATTCACATTGAGAGGCATTGTGCCGGAAGAAACTTTTTCCCAATCGTCGCCTCCGTCTTCTGACCTCCAAACCCCGCTCAACGCGCCGACAATAATGATTTTCGGATCAACCGTTGATTGAACCATCGAATGGATCGATTCTTTTTTTAAGTCCTTGGCTTCCTTCCAGGTTAAGCCGCCATCAGTTGTCTTGAAAAAACCGCCCGGATCTTTATAGCGATGCCCGGAGGCATAAATAACGTTTGAATCCTGAGAATCAATAATTAACTGGTCAAGAATTAATTGCGAACGATTAAAATTAACCAGTAATCGCCAACTTTTTCCGCCGTCTGCAGAAGTGTGTATTTGTCCGTCGAGAGTGCTGACATAAAGTTTATCTTTGTCTTTCGGATCAATTGCCACCACCCGGACATCACCGCCTTTTGGTCCGAGCACCTCCCAATCACTAAATTTGCCGGGTTCAATGGTGTTATCGACCGCAAATATTAAACCTGCAGATGAAAAATATAATATTGCGGTTACAAGCAAAATGCTTATCTTAAAACTAATGTTTCTTCCAGTTTGATTTCTCATAATTCAAATTTTTATCACTTTAATTAGCTACTTCTCAGATTATTTGTAAACCGTACAAAAATCGTTTAATCAGATGATGTCGGTGCAGCAGTTTGTTGCACTCAAAACGCAAGATAAATATTTTGAAGAAGTTAAAACGGAATGATTGCCGCAGCGCATTGGCAAGACAAGAATAATCTTACACAAACCGAAAAGAATTGCAAGATTTTTATTCTAACTTTAAAAACATAAGCGAGTGAAACTTGATAATTCAAATCTCACTCGCTTAGGAAAGTTAACACCTGTCTAAGATGTTAAAGACAAATTATTGCGGAGGTGTTGAAGAAGTCTCAGGAGTTGGAGGAGTTACTCCAGACGGAACAATATAGAATACTGTTTCGACACCTGTTCCTTTATCACCGCCTCTGACAATCGTGACACGATTTGGATCAAGATTACGGAAGCGAATAGAATCACGAATTTGTTTTTCACGTCTTGTGATTTCTCTTTCAGTTCCATAAATAATGATGTAACCGGTCGCGCTCGGAGTATTGTTTAACTCAATGTAGAAGTTTTCAACACGTGCTCTAACTTCATCATTGGGAAGTGGTCCGAATCTATCGCGTTCTGTGAATGTCTCAGGAGTTGCGATAATACCAGTTTCCGTTGCTGTACCGGTACAAGGACATATAGCGCTTCCGGTTGTGACGGTTGCAGTTACGTTTTGACCACCCATGTCAGCAGATGTTTGAACTCTGATGCTCGGTGTTCCTTGTCCTTCAATAATTTCGCCTTGCGTT
>JALZOH010000545.1 GCA_030857305.1 Acidobacteriota bacterium | reverse complement strand
GTTCTCAAACAATTTTTTCTGTTGACCACCAAACCGACAATTTACGCGGCGAATGTTGACGAAGATACATTGCTAAACCCGGACGGAAATCCGCACGTCCAAGCCGTCAGAGAACACGCGTCGAAGGAAAAGGCGGAAGTCGTCGTTATCTGCGCAAAGCTCGAAGCCGAACTGGTCGCGCTCGAACCCGCCGAACGCCAAGAATTTTTAGCTGATTTGGGCGTCACGTCGAGCGGCGTTGATAAACTGATTAAATCTGCCTACAAAATGCTCGGTTTGATGAGTTACCTGACGGCGGGCGAAAAGGAAGTCCGCGCGTGGACGATTCCGGTCGGCACAAAAGCACCGACGGCGGCAAGCGTCATTCATTCGGACATCGAACGCGGATTTATTCGTGCCGAAATTGTTTCGTATGGTGATTTAGTTCGCTGTGGTTCGAGAAAAGCCGCCAGCGAACAAGGTTTAGCAAGACTTGAGGGCAAAGAATACATTATGCAGGACGGCGATGTCGTAGATTTTCGTTTTAATGTTTAAAACAGTGGACAGTAGAGTTGTTTTTCGAGTATTCTTTGATTGATGAAGGCAAACATTTTACAACACAACACAAAACGCGCTGCCGCGATTCTGCTCATATTTTGGTTGAGTGGGGTTGTCTTTTTGTTTTGTTGTGAAATGTCGAAAGCAAAGGCTTCGGAAACTGAAAATTGTCCGTTAAGTAAAACGAGTCATTGTAATAATAAATTAAATGATGAAACGGTTTCGCAACTTGCTTCGTTTCAAACAGAAAACCATACGATTGACTGTTGTCTTTTTCCGTCGCAAGTTTTCGACAAAGCCAGAAAACTCGAAACAAATCAGCCGACGGCGACACTTACGGCAGTCGTCAAAGCTCCAACCGCTAAATTCTTTTTCGTCAAGCATGAATCTGGCTCTCCGAAAGTTTATCATTCCTTAATTCTTAATCGGGGAAGCACACGTCTCAAGAATTGTGTGTTCAGAATTTAAAAAGAAGTCATCTAAACGTCAGACTAATTGTTAGTTTGGCAAACTTTTGGCTTAATTTTAATTTCTTGAGGAAACAAAAAAATGAAAAATAAAATATTATTAACAATCTCCGCAATATTTATTTTAGCGCTTGGCATTGTGGCTTTTGCCCTTAATCAGTCGAGCAATTTAAGTAAAACGGCAGCTCCCGATTCGTGCGCGATGAAAGGAATGAATGCCTCTCATACTGAAGGTCAAACCAAAACATCGTGCTGTGATAAAGAAGATTGCTGTTGCAAAAACGGCTCTTGCCCGATGAAAAAACAGAGCAGCGAAAATGCTTCGGATAGTTGCTGTTCAAATTGCTGCGGCGACGCTTGCCCGATGAAAGATAAACAAGCTCAAGCGGCGCACGTTGAAGCGCAAAATATCAGTGTTTCAAGCAGCGAAACTTGCGAGAAGAAACACAGCTAAAAACTGATTTTCAGTTTTTTTCCAGATAAAGCAGCGTATGTTAAACTTACGCTGCTTTTTTATTTTTTTATTTTTTAATATTTATGTTGGGAACGCTTTATCTGGTCGCTACGCCAATCGGAAATCTTTCCGACATTTCGAAACGCGCACTCCAAACGCTTGAGACGGTTGACCTGATCGCCTGCGAAGATACGCGCCATACGCGCAAACTGCTGAATCATTACGGCATTAAAAAAAAACTCTCCAGCTATCACGAACATAACGAAAACACGCGCGCAGAAGAATTTGTCGAACTGCTCAAACAGGGAAAGTCAATCGCCGTCGTGTCAGATGCGGGAACACCGGCGATTTGCGATCCGGCGTTGGTTATTGTACGAAAGACGCACGAAATCGGCGCGAAGGTCGTGGCGATTCCGGGCGCGGTGGCGTTTGTCAACGCCTTAATCGTTTCGGGCTTGCCGACAGATTCAGTTTTTTTCGGTGGTTTTCTCCCCTCAAAAAAAACTGAAAGACAAAAACGCTTTCTGGAAGTTAAAAACGTCCCCGCAACGCTCGTCTTTTACGAAACACCGCACCGAATTACGAAA
>JALZOH010000123.1 GCA_030857305.1 Acidobacteriota bacterium | reverse complement strand
ATGTTCAGAAAACAAATCGGAGGCATGCTGAAAATTATGATTAACAGACGCTTGATTGCAAATCAATCCGATTTTAAGCCCTCGTAATATTTTAATCTTTTCATCTAAAACCTTTTCCAGTCCCAATCTGATTGACTTGTGTTTAATTGTCGACATAATAATTTATTTACTGAAGAAATCATCTGGGAATTAAAATGTTAGCAAAACTCAAAACTTCGATTTTGGATGTATATTTGATGCAAGTCGCTCATTTTAATTTGTTAAGATTTGCGGATTTTAGAACTTTGGAGTTAATAAATCAAATTAATAGTTACAATTTATTATGTTAGTAAATAGATTCATTTGATGCATATAGATGTACAAGGCTAATAGTTTAGTTTAGGTTTATATTTGTAAAAAATCTACTTATTACAAAGCTGTTGTAAAAACTGTCACTTGGAGAATTCGTTTTTATAAAAATAATTATAACATTCTGAAACTTGAAGTTATATGACTGAAAAACTTTAATATAAAAAAATCAAATATTGTTTCAAGCGCACTTTATCAGATGTTTTCATGTTCGATGTTAAAGCATTTCAATGTTCAAACAAAATACAGATGTCTGTCAATTTGAGCAATTTTATTTAAAGTTTTATGATTGTCATTTTATGAACCGAGAATATAAATTCAATAAAATGTTGTCTACCACCGTCTTATATGTTTTTCGAAACGGACAGGTAGCGATGGCTGGGGATGGACAAGTAACTCTGGGTGAGACTATTATCAAAGGAAATGCAAGAAAAGTGCGGCGCATCTACAATGGAAATGTTTTAGTTGGTTTTGCAGGTGCAACTGCCGACGCTTTTTCTCTTTTAACTAAGTTTGAAGCAAAACTTGAACAATATCAAGGTCAACTTGAAAGGGCGGCAATTGAATTAAGTAAAGATTGGCGCACAGACAAATATTTACGTCACCTTGAAGCTCTTCTGATTGTTGCGGATAAAAAAGATGCATTTCTAATTTCGGGTAAAGGGGATGTCATTTCATCTGATGAAGGTATGCTGTCGGTTGGCTCCGGCAGTATGTTTGCGCTCGCTGCGGCTCGCGCCCTCATTAAACATACCGAACTTTCAGCCAAAGAAATTGCTTTCGAATCAATGAGCATCGCCAGTGAAATTTGTATCTACACAAACTCCGACATTGTGATCGAAGAAATATAACTTTAGTTTAATAATTTTTAGAATGACTATTTATTTAGGCGGCGAGATAAAAGAACTTGTGCAAAAAACTAAATTAGATGATTTAACACCGCGCGAGATAGTTTTAGAACTCGATAAATACGTGGTCGGACAAACAAATGCCAAACGCGCGGTTGCGGTCGCTTTACGCAATCGTATTCGACGCCAGAAACTTCCCATCGAGATTGCTCAGGACGTATTGCCAAAAAATATTTTAATGATTGGATCAACCGGGGTTGGTAAAACCGAAATCGCCCGCCGTTTAGCCCGAATTGCCAATTCTCCATTCATCAAAATTGAGGCTTCCAAATTTACTGAAGTAGGTTACGTTGGGCGTGACGTGGAGAGTATGGTCAGAGAGCTAACCGAAGTGGCGGTCGAGATGACCAAACAATCTGCCTTCGAAGATGTATTAAAAAGGGCGGAGGAAAACGTCGAAGAAAAAATTTTGGACATTTTACTTCCCTACTCTTCTGCCTCCTCTTCTTCTCTCGGACAGGAAAACAATCATTCCTTCGATTTAGATGAAAAACCTCAATCTAACCGGACACGTGAGAAACTTAGAGAGCAGTTTCATAAGGGGGAACTCAATGATCGTCTAATAGAGATTGAAAGTCAGGATCGTTCGAATTCGACGATTGACTTCATCGGCGGACAAGGGATAGAAGAGATGGGAGTTAACTTTCGAGATATGTTCGGAAATCTTTTTCCATCTAAGACCGTCCGCCGTAAAATAAAAGTTGCCGAAGCAAAAACTTTTATTCTTCGCGAAGAACAAGAAAAATTGCTAGATATGGAACAGATCAACCGTTCCGCGATTGAAAAAACTGAAGCTTTAGGAATTATATTCCTTGATGAAATTGACAAAATTGCCGGACGTGAAGGGGGTGGAAGCCCGGACGTTTCTCGTGAAGGAGTGCAGAGAGATTTACTTCCGATAATTGAAGGCACGACTGTCAACACAAGATACGGAATGGTCAATACAGAACATATTTTGTTTATTGCCGCCGGCGCGTTTCACGTTTCTAAACCTTCTGATTTAATACCGGAATTACAGGGTAGATTTCCAATCCGTGTAGAACTTGAAGCATTGACTTTAGACGACTTTAAGCGGATTCTTACACAGCCTAAAAATTCGCTTATTAAGCAGTACCAAGCCCTGCTTAGCACAGAAGATGTACAGCTTAAATTTACCGAAGACGCCATCGCAACGCTTGCCGAAATGACTGTCAATATCAATGCAAACACCGAAGACATAGGCGCCAGGAGACTCCATACTCTCTTAGAAAAACTTCTCGAGGAGATCAGTTTTTTGGGTAATGAACTTGAAAATAAAAATCAAACTCTAGATTCAGCATATGTCTTGAAAAAACTCGACGGGCTCGTTAAAGACCCGAACCTCAGGCAGTATATTTTATAAATTAAACAGGGATTAAATACATTGCTTAAAATGCTTAAATCAAATAAAGAAAAAGTACTTCTTGCTTTTACCTGTTGTGCTTTGCTTATGACTTTAAGCTGCGGTAAACGCAAACCGCCATTGCCGCCGATCGAGCGCTTTAATCAAAGAATAGAAATTAGCGGCTATCAAAGGGGTGATAAAGTTACATTGATTTGGACAATGCCCGCCAGAAACGCGCCTGGAGGTAGTATTCTTAATATTGCGCGAACTGACATATACCGTTTGACTGAGCGTCTGAATGAACCTCTAACTTTATCAGAGGAAGAATTTGCATCGAGTAGTACTCTGATTGCAAGTCTCCCGATTGCGGATTCTGATTTCGCAAAAAAACAATTGATATTTATCGACACTTTGGAATTTACAGGGCAGGCAGCCCGTCTGCGGTATGCTCTTCGCTTTGTTAATGAATCGGGACAAAAAGCTTCTTTTTCAAATTATTTTTTAATTGAACCAACGAATAGAGTAGCCGATAACCCAAAAAATTTGGCAGTCGAGTTTGCCGAAGAATCGGTCATACTCCGGTGGGAAAAACCGCTCGCGAATGTCGATAATTCTCCACCTGTTAATATTTTAGGCTATAACGTATATCGTGCCGTTGAATCAACCGAAAGTACGTTATTGAATACAAGTGTGGTAACGGATAATGAGTTTTCCGACAAATTTTTTGACTTTGGAGTAAGATATAAATATTTTGTCAGAACTGTATCCTTAGGAAATAACAGCGAACCGATTGAGAGTTCCGATTCTAATACGGTAGAAATTTTACCGAAAGATATTTTCGCTCCAAGCCCACCGAGTGCCGTAACGATAGCTGCCGCTCCGAACAATTTGTCAATCTTCTTTGCCGTCAATCCTGAAAAAGACGTTGCCGGTTACAGAATTTACCGTTCCACAAACCTTAATCTGCCAAAATCCGAGTGGCAATTATTAAATCTACAACTTAACCTGACAAATACTTTCCAAGATACAAATGTCGAATCGGGAAAAACTTATCATTACTATCTCACTGCCGTCGATAATGCCGGAAACATAAGCAAGCCTTCGGAGGTTTTTTCTGAAACCGCTCCGTAGAAATTATATGAAATTTTGTTATTTTGAATATAAAAACGAAAAGAATTGGGGTTTAGTAAAAGATAATTTAGTTTTTCCTGTCCATGAAGCTGAACTATTCTCAACAGTAGAAAGCGATATACGACTGACAAACTCAATTGATAGAGATGATGTAAAATTTTTAGCACCGGTAAATCCTTCAAAAATTATTTGTGTCGGACGCAATTATGCTGAACACGCTGCTGAACTGGGCAATGAAGTTCCAAAAGAACCTCTACTTTTTCTAAAAGCAACTTCATCGATTATTACTGAGAGCGAGCAAATAGTAATTCCCGAACAATCCAGTCAAGTTGAACACGAGGGAGAATTAGGAGTGGTTATCGGACGCGCCTGTAAAAATCTTTCTCAAAATGAAAATCCGTTAGATTTTATTTTTGGTTACATCTGCCTCAATGATGTAACCGCACGAGATTTACAACGTCGAGATGTGCAGTTTACGCGCGCTAAATCCTTTGACACTTTTTGTCCGCTCGGAGCAGTAATTGAAACAGACCTGGATGTGTCCGACATTCGTATTACGACTAAAGTTAATAATGTTGTCAAACAAGATGGGAGAACATCTCAGATGGTTTTTCCGGTTTCGTTTCTTTTATCATATATTTCAAAACAAATGACATTAAATGCCGGTGATATTATCGCCACCGGCACGCCCTCGGGAGTATCGAAATTAGCTCCGGGAGATGCCTGTCAAGTTGAGATTGAAGGGATTGGTGTTTTACGTAATACGGTTATATAAAATACAAATATGAAGAAATATCCGCGATGTAAACTGAACTATTCTGATAATACTTTGGAGTTTTGTCTCGAGGACGGAGCTAAGCTATTCTTATCTCAAAATTTTGCCGACGATATACCAACCTTTTCGAACTCTAACCTTTCAACTGCCGAGATTGTAAATTTATCTTACTCTTTTATTGCTCATAATATTTGTTGCTCATAATATAAAGCGACATATTCAAAATTAATTTATTATGAGATGGAGTTAGAGGACTAAATTAGCGATAATTAAAAAAGAAAAAATAAACCATAGGAAAATTGGAGAAACCATGAAATTTTTTATTGATACGGCAAATTTGAACGAAATAAAACAAGCCAAAGAGATGGGCTTAATAGACGGCGTGACAACTAATCCTTCGCTAATAGCGAAGGAAGGAAAAATTGATTTCAAAAAACATATTGCAAAGATTTGTGAAATGGTTCCAGGCGATATTTCCGCCGAAGTTACATCTTTGGATACCGAAGGCATGCTCAAGGAAGGACGTGAATATGCGAAGATTGCGCCGAACGTAGTAATAAAATGTCCTCTGACATTAGACGGGTTAAAAGCCACCCGTATTTTTCGAGAAGAAGGCACCAAAGTAAATGTAACTCTGTGCTTTTCAGCCGCGCAGGCAATACTTGCGGCAAAAGCGGGCGCAAGCTATATCAGTCCATTTATCGGACGACTAGATGATATCGGACAAAACGGTATGCAGCTTATTTCTGATATTGTTCAGATTTATCAAAATTATGATTTTGATACTCAGGTTTTAGTTGCGAGTGTCAGAAGTCCGATGCATATTGTGGATTCTGCATTGCTTGGCGCGGATGTGGCAACAATTCCCTTTAAAATAATTCAACAACTTGCCAATCATCCTTTAACAGATAAAGGCTTGGATTCATTTACCTCTGATTGGAAAAAAAGTGGAATAAAATAATTTATCGGAAAATCAAAACTCTGGGCGTATTAAATTACGCCTTTCTTATTTTTTTGATAATATTTTTATTAGTTGCTGATGTTTATCTTGAATTTCAGGATCATCTTGCAAAACTTTTGTAAATTTAGCTCTAAATTCGTCATCAGAATTGGTTAATTCCAGCAAATTTTTCATCTGTAATAATTGATCCTCAATCATATTTGCGCTTACCCCATCATCTAAATCAAACATTTCATCTATTTGGACAATCAGGCTTGAAAATTTTTTTAGCCATTCAAAATTTTTGTCATTTATTAAAACATTCAAAAAATGACCGCTGGTTACTTGACCGTTATTTTTTTCAAACGTCTCCCTTTCATTATCGACCAGTATTTTATGAAGTTTGAGAAGCTGCAATCTGGCTTCTTTGAGTAATCTACCGTTCTTATCTAAGCTAATATTTGTCCGTGGCATCTTATAAGTTTACAGTAATTTACAAATTTTCAAAAATTTTTGTTTTGATTTAAACATAATCATAACTGTTTAGAATTGAATTAAAACAATTTGTGGATTTTATGATAAATGCTATTGAAGCTAATGACTTGATTAAAAATTTTGATAATCATCGGGCTGTTAACGGCATTAGTTTTCACATTAAAAGAGGCGAAACATTTGCAATTCTGGGTGAAAATGGTGCCGGTAAATCTACCACTATGCGTATGATTGCCGGTCGGTCGCCTTTGACATCCGGCAATCTAAAAGTTGAAGGATTTTGTATTGAATCTGATGGCAAATATATCAGGTCAATTCTCGGCGTCGTTCCTCAGGAAAATAATCTTGATCCCGATTTGAATGTTCGGGAAAATCTAATCGTCTATTCGAGATATTACCGCATACCGAAGATTGTTGCGGAAAAAAGAAGCGATGAACTGCTGGATTTTATAAACCTTACCAATAAAAAAAATGAAAAAGTCGACCGTCTGTCAGGAGGAATGAAACGTCGTCTCATTATCGCCCGAGCATTACTGCACCGCCCAAAGATTCTTCTGCTTGATGAACCGACAACGGGTCTCGACCCAAATGTAAGACAGGAAATCTGGGAGAAATTAGAGGAACTCCGTCGGGAAGAAAATTTGACGATTGTTATTTCAACTCATTATATGGATGAAGCTGAAAAACTGTCGCAAAGATTAGTAGTTATGAGTCACGGAAAGATAGTCATTGAAGGAGTTCCACGCCGGATTATCCATGAAAGAGTAAAAAAATTTGCGCTTGAAATTCGTGAAGTAAATTTATCAATCGACCCTCGA
>JALZOH010000544.1 GCA_030857305.1 Acidobacteriota bacterium | reverse complement strand
CCAATCTGTTCGATATGTTGGACGGAAATGTGGCGCGGCTTTCGGGCAGAGTTACGCGCTTCGGCGGCTTTCTCGATTCGTCGCTCGACCGTCTTTCAGATATGGTGGCGTTTTTAGGCATAATAATTTTTTACGCCAGCAATACGCCGCAGCATTCGCTTTTGAATGTAACTTCTGCCGGTATCGGATTGATTGGCTCGGTAATGGTCAGCTATACAACGGCGCGTTCCGAAGGTTTCGGTGTAAAAGCGAATGTCGGGTTTCTGCAGCGACCTGAAAGAATTGTTTTGCTGATAATCGGCGCGCTTTCAACCGTGCCGAATTCAAATTCGTTTTTTGCCAATCGAATGCCGCAGGTGCTTTGGGTTTTGGCAACCGGCTCACTGTGGACGTTTATTCATCGGATGTTTTTTATCTGGAAAGAACTAAGGAAGATGGAAACGGTAAAAAGTGAGTAAACAGCAGCACTTGGCACTAAACAAAAAGAACTTGACTGCCGACTGCCGCTGCCTTGTGCCGACTAATTTATGGAATGGATTTCAGGAATTTGGGAATGGCTCGCACGGTTTTGGGAATCGCTCACGTGGGGCGGAATTGTGTTTGGTTCAATTGTTATCCTGCTGTCAGCCGCCGTTAGCTATGCGGCAATTATTTTCGTGATGATTAAATTGCCCGCCGATTATTTCAGCCCGCATTATTCGTCCACGTTTGCGAAAAATCAATCATTTTTCGTTCGTTGGAGCGCGGTGATTTTCAAGAACTTTATCGGTCTACTGCTGATTCTCGCCGGCATTGCAATGATTCTCGGACCCGGGCCGGGCCTTTTAACGATTCTTCTCGGCTTGATTATGATGGATATTCCGGGCAAGCGTCCGCTCGAAGCAAATATAATTAAACGCCCGGCGGTTTTATCGGCAGTCAACAACTTACGCTCCAAATATAATAAACCGCCTTTGATTATGGATTAAACGATGGGATTATTCGATTTATTTAAAGCGAAAAAAAAAGCGGACTTGGATGCCGGGCGGCGCGAGTTTTTGCATTCAAAAGGCAGAATTACCGACGGCACAATTCTTGACATCGAACGGTCGGAGGCGGGCGAAGAAATCATAATTTACTACTACACTGTTCAAGGCGTTGATTTTGAATCTTCGGAAATTTTAACCGACCGGCAGCGCGATAATGCTTTAAAGTATGCGCCGGGCGCAAAAGTCGGTGTAAAATTCGACCCGAAAAATCACGGAAATTCTATGTTAGTTTAAAATGCAAAATTCATCGACTTTATTATTCATTATCCGTCATCCATTTAACCGCTTATGTTTCAAAAAATTCTAATCGCCAATCGCGGAGAAATCGCCTGTCGTGTAATTCGCGCCTGCCGCGATATGAACATTAAAACCGTCGCCGTTTATTCGGAAGCCGACCGAGACGCGCTTCACGTCCGAATGGCGGACGAGGCGTATCTAATCGGCGCGCCGCCTTCGAGCGAAAGTTATCTGCGGGGCGAGAAAATTATTGAAACAGCCAAAAAATCAGGCGCGGAAGCTGTTCATCCGGGTTACGGTTTTCTTTCGGAGAATGCTGATTTTGTCCGCCAAGCAACACGGGAAAAAATAATTTTTATTGGACCTTCGCCAGAGGCGATGGACGCAATGGGCGGAAAAATCAGCGCGCGAAAAATTGCGATTGGAGCTGATGTTCCCGTTGTTCCGGGAACAACCGAGCCGCTCGAATCTTTTGAAGAAGCGCAAAAAATCGCGGCGGAAGTCGGTTATCCGATTATGCTCAAAGCGGCGGCGGGCGGCGGCGGAAAGGGAATGCGTTTTGTCCAAAGTGCGGACGATTTAAAATCCGCCTATGAAACTTCACGCGGCGAAGCGCTCGCCTCTTTCAACAACGACGAAGTTTATATCGAAAAAGCCGTCGTCCGTCCGCGTCACATCGAAATTCAAGTTTTTTCAGACAAACACGGAAATTACGTTCACTTAGGCGAGCGCGAATGTTCCATTCAACGCCGCCATCAAAAAGTCATCGAAGAATGTCCGTCGCCGATA
>JALZOH010000543.1 GCA_030857305.1 Acidobacteriota bacterium | reverse complement strand
GCGGGAAAACCCGAACGCGCCGAAAAAGCCGTCTGGACTGCCGCCTTCTACAGCGCCGGATTTTTAACCGTGGTCGGCATTCTGCTCGCCGTGTTTTCCAAATTAATCGTCAGTATTTTCACAACCGAGCCGGTTGTCGCGGCTTACGCTGCGGATTGCCTTTTGATAGTTTCGCTCGGATTTTTATTTTACGGCTTTGGAATGGTTTTAGAAACTGCTTTTAACGGCGCGGGCGACACGGTTACGCCGACTTATCTGAACATTTTTATTTTCTGGCTATTCGAAATACCGCTCGCCTATGTTCTAGCTCACTACTTTGGACTCGAAGCCTACGGCGTGTTCTGGTCAATCACAATTGCATTTTCAATGCTGGCGATTGTTTCGGCAATTCTTTTCAGGCGCGGGAAATGGAAGGAGAAAGTTGTTTAGAGAAAAACTTAAATTAAAATTTATCAGCCAATTCCGTGATGCCGCAGCGCGGACAAGTTAAAATGCGTTGAGCCGGGTCAGCCCATTTGGCAAGCGCAAGACTAGAAAGTTTCGGGTCTTTGCTTTCCGCTTCGCCCTCGTGCATTAACCGCGAGGTTTCTTTATCCGACCCCTTAGTTTGTTGTGCGAGTTCGCGCTCGCAATGTCGGCAAATCCAACCGAAACCGTCGTTGTAAAAATCGTTTAATTCAAGTTTTCCCATAAAAACTAATAAGCGTCAATCACTAAAATAAAAAAAAGGACAAGCAAGAGAAAGTTCATCATCTCAATGCTTGCCCCGTACGTTCAATTCACGAGTCGCGAAAATTTATACGTCTATAGATTTCTAATATCTACGCGCCGGGCGTTCCTGCGATTGTTGCGGCAGAGAGGTAAGTTTAATCGGAATTGTAATAGTTCTGCCGTTGCGGTAAACCTCAGCTTGAACCGTGTCGCCGATTTGTTTTTTATCGAGGTAGCGATAAAGGTCGTCTATATCGCCCATTTTTACGCCGTCAACCGCAGTAATAATATCGCCCAAAACATATTCGCCGGCTGCGTCCTGCGAAAGTCCGCGAATGCCTGAGTTCGCCGCCGCTCCGCCGGCTAAAGCGCTTTGCACCAGCAAACCGCTCGTGACGGGAAGCCTTATTTGTCCGCTCAACTGCTCGATGCTCCTCAGACTGGCACCGAGTTTCGGACGGCGAACTTCGCCGAATTGAATAAGTTGCGGCACGACGCGCTTGGCGATATTGACCGGAATGGCAAAGCCGACTCCGCTTGAAGATCCGTTACGCGAGTAAATTTGGGCGTTGATACCAATTATTCTACCGTATTTATCGAGCAGCGGTCCGCCGGAATTTCCCGGATTAATCGAAGCATCAGTTTGAATGGCGCCTTCAATCGGACGGTCGTTGCTTCCGCGAATCGGACGCTGCAAACCGGAAATTACGCCGGTCGTCAAAGTTCGGTCGAGTCCGAACGGATTTCCAATCGCCAAAACTTTTTGTCCGACATTCAGACGGTCTGAATCGCCAAGGGAAATAACGGTCAAGCCCTCACGCGGCGGTTCGATTTTGATAACGGCTAAATCCGTATCCGGGTCGCGCCCAATCACTCTTGCCGGATAAACTTTTTCGCCGCCGAAACTAACCGAAAGCGACGACGCGCCTTCGATCACGTGGGAATTCGTCAAAATATGACCTTGATTGTCAATTACCGAACCCGAGCCGTTGCCACGCTCACGCTCGAATTCTTCACCATAATAATTTGCGACGCGCGCACTCGTCTTGATAAATGCCACGCCGGGCGCGAGCGTTTTATAAATTTCAATATTGTTTTGCTCGTCACTGACGGTTGACGGCTCGGAGATTTCCTGCGGCGGAGCCGTTTCCGCCAGCGCAAAATTGGCATAATCGCGCATTTGCCAGGCACTGCCGAAATTAATCAAACAAGCCATTGTGGCGATTGCGATAAATGCTGAACCGATAGCCAAAAACAAAATCTGACGCGCTGATAATTGATAAATTGCTTTTTTTGACATAACTTCTCGCTTCCTTTTTATAAACTCCATAAAAATATTTGTTGTAGGATGCGCAATTTT
>JALZOH010000542.1 GCA_030857305.1 Acidobacteriota bacterium | reverse complement strand
GGTTGATGAAGAGTCGGACTCGAAATGGATCGGCGGACCTTCGCGCACAATCGAACCAAATCCAAAAGACGCCGATCAATTTTTATTCACCTCCGAGCGTGACGGATGGAATCATATTTATTTAGCGAGGCTCGATGCCGCGAAATTTAAGGACGGCAAAGCGAATGCCAAAATCGAGCAATTAACAAAAGGCAAATGGGAAGTGCAGTGGGCAAAATGGGGCGAAGAATCGAGAAACATCGTTTACTCTTCGACGGAAAAAGGAACGGCAACCCGCGAGTATTTCGTTCTCAATTCGAAAGATAAATCAAAAATAGATTTGCCTGATTCGAGAAAGGGAATGAAAAATAATCTGCAAATTTCGACGAAAAGTTTGATACCTGTTTTGCTCTACAATTTTTCACAGTGGAATGAGCCGACCGAGCTTTACGCTTATAAAATATGCACCGGTTGTTTGGCGACGGAAAAAGCTTCGTATCCGGTTCGCCTGACAAATTCGATTCCCGAAAAATTTAAACAGACAAAATGGAGCGAGCCAAAATTTATTAATTTCAAAGCCAAAGACGGCAAAGATATTCCGGCAAAAATTTATCTGCCGGGCAATTTTAATAAAGCAAAAAAATATCCGCTGGTCGTTTTCGTACACGGCGCGGGTTATTTGCAAAACGTCATCAACGGCTGGAACAATTATTACCGCGAGTTTATGTTTCACACGCTTTTGACAAACAAAGGTTACGTCGTCCTCGACATTGATTATCGAGGTTCGGCGGGTTACGGGCGCGATTTCCGAACTGACGTTTATGATTTTCTCGGCGGGCTCGATTACCAGGATCATCTGGACGGAATTGATTTTACGGTGAAAAATTACGCGGTTGACAGTAAGCGAATCGGCGTGTACGGCGGAAGCTACGGCGGGTTTATGGCGGAGATGCTCGTGATGCGGGCGCCTGAAAAGATTGCGGCTGCTGCGGCGCTGCGTCCGGTTGCCGATTGGAAAAATTATTTTGCGGCAAATCCGGTTTATACGGCGGAAAGACTGGGTTTTCCCGAAAAAAACTCTGAAGCCTACAAGCGCAGTTCACCTATTTTTTATGCCGATAAATTGCAGAAACCGCTTTTGATCCTGCACGGACTGGTTGACGACAATGTTCACGCGCAGGATTCAATTCAGTTAATTGAAAAACTGATTAGACTCGAAAAAACCGCGTATTTTGAAGCAATGTTATATCCATCAGAAAATCATGGCTTTTCGCGCCCAACAAGTTGGACGGATGAATATACACGAATTTTGAATTTTTTTGAAAAACATTTAAAGTGATTGAAAATGAAAAATGGATAATTGAAAACTGCCTTCCTCATTTTTCATTTTCCATTTTCGACTATCCATTATGAGAATACTTGTAACCGGCGGCGCCGGCTTTATCGGTTCGCATCTTTGCGAAAGACTCGTTGCGGAAGGAGACGAAGTAATTTGTCTTGATAATTTTTTTACCGGCAGACGAGAAAATATTTCGCATCTTTTGGACGACAAAAATTTTGAACTTGTGCGGCACGACGTAACCGAGCCGATTTTGCTTGAAGTTGACCAAATCTATAACCTGGCGTGTCCGGCATCGCCGGTTCACTACCAATATAACCCGGTCAAAACCGTCAAAACCAGCGTGATGGGCGCAATAAATATGCTCGGACTGGCAAAACGTGTCAGAGCGCGGATTCTACAGGCTTCGACTTCTGAAGTTTACGGCGACCCGCTCATTCATCCGCAGACTGAAGATTATTTTGGCAATGTCAACTGCATCGGGCTTCGTTCCTGTTATGACGAAGGCAAGCGTGTGGCGGAAACTCTGATGATGGATTATCACCGGCAAAACGGGGTTGACACGCGTATCGTTCGTATTTTCAACACATACGGTCCGCGGATGTTGGAAAATGACGGGCGCGTCGTGTCAAACTTTATCGTGCAGGCGCTGCGCGGCGAAGATTTAACCGTTTACGGCTCTGGGATGCAAACACGTTCATTCTGCTACGTTGATGACCTTGTCGAAGGAATTACCCGTCTGATGAATACTGAAGCTGAAGAC
>JALZOH010000541.1 GCA_030857305.1 Acidobacteriota bacterium | reverse complement strand
CCTCGGCGCGATGGGCATTGCTGTTGTCGAAAAAAAACGCGAACCAACCAAAACAATAACCGAGACCGAAACGGAGATTACTTTAGGATAAATGTTCGTTGTCAGATTTTAGTTGTTATTCACACGAGGCAAACAGACAACTAACAACCGACAACTGACTACTGATAAATGTTTCCTTTTTCGATAGAAAAATTCTTCCCAAAAGAAGAAGGGCAATTTTCCTTGCGCCGACTGGTTCGCCGCTTGTTTCTGGACGACTGGGTGATCAAAGCGGTGGCGCTGGTCATCACATTTGCTCTCTGGCTTGGCGTTACCGGACTGCGCGCGCCGGTCGATGCACGGTTTAAAAACATTGCGTTAAATTTGCGTGTCTCCAACAACATTGATATAACGAATTCTCCGGTTCAGGAAGTTGTGATTACGATTACCGGCGACAAGCGGAAAATTGACCAGATTGATCCTCGGGATTTAGTTGTTTTACTTGATTTGACCGACGTTCAGGCAGGCGAGCGACTAGTTGAATTAAACGCCGAAAGTGTCGGAGTTGAACTTCCGACGGGCGTTCGGATTAAAGAAATTGTGCCAAGTGAAATCCGAGTCAACCTCGAAACGGTCGAAGAACGCGATGTTTCAGTCAAGGTCGAAACAGAAGGCACGCTCGCGGAAAATTTTGAAATATACAGCCCGACCGTTTCGCCGCCAAAAGTGCGTGTTCGCGGTCCGTCAAGTTTCGTCAAATCGCTCGATTCGGTTTCGACGGAAAAGGTTAATGTTGATAATCGCCAAGCGGATTTCACCGCTCAACAAGTTGAGCTTAATCTCGTTAATCCGAAAGTTACGTTGCTTGACACAGTAGTTAGCGTATCATTCAAAATCGGCGAAAAACGCGGCGAAAAACTTTATTCCGTCCCGGTTAAAATGGAAAATCAAAGCAAAACCGCCACCGTCGTTTTATACGGCGCGCGCTCGGTTCTGGAATCTGTCAAAACGGAAAACTTACAAGTGGAAATCTTCAGAAATGAAGCGGGAGAAAACTCTCTGCGTTTAATTCTGCCCGCTGACGTTCAGGACCAGGTCGAGATTAAAAAGCTGAAAATTAGTTGATAATTGACAGTTGATAGTGGAAAGTATTGAGTGAAGGTTAAGTTTAATTTTCAAATAACAATTTTTAGTTGTCTTTTTTAATCGTTCACTATCAACCAATTTTTTATATCTTCACGCATTTCGTCAGTAATTTCGTGTTTTGCAGCATAAGTTTTTGCTTGAAAATGCGGCACATATTCGCGCAGTTTTTGTTCAAATGTCTGAAATTTTTCAAGCGGGTAAAATTCGTCCTCATCGCCGTAAATATACAAAACTTCGGCATTTGTTGGCTTATAAAGTTCATTCGTTTCTAAATCCGAAGGAATTCCGCCGCATACGCCAATCACGCCGCGCAGAGTTTGCGGAAAGGTGAAGGCAAACCGAAAATTCAGCGCACAGGCTTGCGAAAATCCGTAGAGATAAATTTTCTCCTGGTTAATTATCTTCTCGTCCGCGAGTTTTTTTATAACTTCCAATATAAAATTGTGATGCAGCGTGACGGATTCTTCCGGTTTAAAGTCGGTCAACCAACCAAACCCGATTTTGTATGTTCCGCCCGCATCGCGCCAATGCTGAAAAGGCGCTTGGATCGAAGCGACAACGAATTTGTCGCTTGAGATAGCCACCGCCTCACGCAGCATATAGCGTTTGTGCGCTCCGTAGCCGTGAACGGCAATGAGCAGCGGTGCGGGTTTTCTGATATTTTTGGGAATATACAAATCATAGTAAAGTTTAATTTCGGCGGTCAGGCTCAAATCAGTTTGCACATTTTCATAATTCATATCTTAAAAATATCGAAGAATAGACAGTAAAATCAACTACCGATAATACAGGCAGCTTACTGTTAAATGATGAAGGGTGAGTGAAAATTAGATTCCTGCTTACGAGTCTTGACTTACCATTTACAGTTTACCACTTACCACTATATTAATCTGTGTTAATCTGTGTGCACGCGAAGCGGTATGGTTAATCTTCTCAGCGTGATGCTCTGTATTCTCAG
>JALZOH010000122.1 GCA_030857305.1 Acidobacteriota bacterium | reverse complement strand
GAATGTTCCAACGCGAATAAAAAAGTTTGAAGAATCGAATTTAGACGCGATGATTCTTGCCTTTGCAGGCGTTCACAGGCTTGGGCTTGATTCATACATCAAGCAAATTATTCCTTTTGAAACGATGCTTCCCGCCGTTGGTCAAGGCGCGATGGCAGTTGAAATTAGAAGCGACGACGTGAAAATCAGAGAGCTTTTGCAAAAATTAAACGACCCGGAAACAAACTTTTGCATTACGGCAGAACGGGCGTTTTTGCGCACCCTTGAAGGCGGCTGCCAAGTTCCAATCGGCGCAAACGCTTTTTTGGAAAGCGATAAAATTTTTCTTGAAGGAATGGCGGGAAACCTTGAAGGCATCGTCAATTTGCGTGATTCGATTTCCGGCGACAAAAAAGACGCGGCTGATTTGGGACGACAACTGGCGCAAAGATTAATCGAGAGAGGTGCGAACCGGTTGCTGGAGGAAACGCGGGCGACCGTCGAAAGCACAGAGGAAACGGTAATTTGAAAACGTCGTCGCTCATTCTTGTCGTTCGGGAATTTGATAAATTTAGTTCTTTACTTGCTGAGAACGGCTTTGAAATTATCAATTTTCCGGCGATTCAAACTTTGACGGTTGAAGATTCGAGCGAATTAACCGAAAAGATAGATAACTTGAACAATTACGACGGCTTATTTTTTACAAGCCCGAAGGCGGCGGAAGTTTTTCTGCAAAGATTTGAAAAGAAGGCGAAAGAATTTGGCGGAAAAATTTACGTTTTGGGTAACAGAACCAAAATTTTATTTGAAAATAGGAATTTTGAAGTTTTATTTCGCGAAGAAGCAAACACTGCCGGAGAATTTATCAGGTCTTTCAATGATGGTGAATTTGACGATAAAAGATTTCTTTTCGTGCGCGGCGACAAAAGTTTGCGAATAATCCCCGAACTTTTGAAAGACAAAGCGGTTGTCGATGAAGTTATCGTTTATCGAACTGTTGAAAACTTAATTGCTGAAAATTCAATTAACGAAATTGGCGAAAAATTGCGGCGTGGCGAAATCGAATGGATTTGTTTCTTTAGTCCGTCTGGAGTTGAGATTTTTGTAAAAAAGTTCGGCGAAACATCGTTGAACAAGGTAAAGATTGCGGCGATTGGAACAACGACTGCGAAAAAAGCTGCCGAAAGTCATTTGAAGGTCGAATTTGTTTCTCCAAAAGTGAACGCTGAAGATTTCGCCTTTGGATTGATTGACTACATAAAAAATATTGAGTAAAGATTCTATTTTTATCAAAGCCTGCAAACGGCAGGAAACCGAGCGAACGCCTGTTTGGATTATGCGCCAAGCCGGACGGTATTTGCCCGAATATCGCGCGATACGTGCGAAAACCGACTTTCTCGGCTTGTGCAAAACGCCAGAACTCGCCAGCGAAGTTACCGTTCAGCCGGTTGATATTATCGGCGTTGACGCGGCGATTTTGTTTTCCGATATTCTCGTCATTCCCGAAGCGATGGGGATGCGGCTCGAAGTTATCGAATCGAAAGGTCCGATTTTTGACACTCCGCTGAGAAGCCGCGAGCAGATAAATTCTCTCAATACCGAAGGCGTAACCGAACGATTAAATTATGTGTTGGAAGCGATAAAGATAACCAGGGAAAAGTTAAAAACCCGAGTTCCGCTAATCGGTTTTTCCGGCGCGCCCTGGACGCTGGCGTGTTATATGGTCGAGGGCAAAGGCTCGAAAAGTTTTGATGTTATCAAGAGTTTTATCTACAACGAACCCGAAGCCGCACACGAGCTTCTGCAAAAACTTGCTGATTCGGTCGTTGATTATTTGAATGCAAAAATCCGCGCCGGCTGTGATGCCGTCCAGATTTTCGACACTTGGGCGGGAATTTTATCGCCCTGGGATTGTGAAGAATTTTCGCTTCGATACATCAAATATATTTGCGATAGGCTCGAAACATACGGCGCACCGGTCATTGTTTTTGCGAAAGGCGTTGATTCGATGCAGAAATTAGCCGAACTGAAATGCGACGTTTTGGGCGTTGATTGGACGAAAGATATTGGCGAGGTTCGAGCTCGTGTCGGTGAGACAAAAGCAATTCAGGGAAATCTCGACCCGTGCGTTTTGTTTGCACCGAAGGAAAAAATTAAAGTCGAAACCGAGAAAATTTTGTCGAAATTCGGTTGCGGTTCGGGACACATTTTTAACCTCGGACACGGCATTCTGCCGAAAACGCCGGTTGAAAACGCCCGGTATTTTGTCAACTGCGTCAAGGAATTGAGCATCAAATATCACAATCAAAAGCAGTAGAAAAATGGATAACTTCAAAGAAATTGATATTGATGTTCTCAAGAAATTCAATCAGCCGGGACCGCGTTATACTTCGTATCCGACCGCGCCGCTTTTTTCACCCGATTTTACGGCGGCGGATTTTACAAACGAAATAATCACAACCAACTTAGAAGCGGACGAAAGCGATGTTTCGCTTTATTTCCACTTTCCTTTTTGCGAATCGCTCTGCTATTTTTGCGGCTGCAATATGATGGTTTCGCGCGACCGGCGAATGATTCGTGAATACAACGAATATCTTAAAAAAGAAATTGATTTGCTCGCGCCGCTGATTTCCGAAAGCCGAAAAGTTTCGCAGATGCACTTTGGCGGCGGAACTCCTTCGTATTTAACGCCTGAAGAAATCCTCGATGTCGGCGCGTTTATCAAATCAAAATTCGTGTTTGCAGACGATTTAGAAGCGAGCGTCGAGATTGACCCGCGCGGTTTGACGTTTGAGCATATGCAGGCATTTCGTGAAATCGGTTTTAACCGGACGAGTTTCGGCGTGCAGGATTTTAATTTACAGGTTCAGGAAGCGATTAACCGCGTGCAGTCGGAAGAAATTACCAGACAAACCGTCGAATGGGCGCGGGAGCTTGGCTTCAAAAGCGTCAATCTCGATTTGATTTACGGTTTGCCGTATCAAACCTTGAATTCGTTTGCCGAAACGGTTGAAAAAATCATAGACATTTCGCCGAATCGCATTGCCGTCTTTAATTACGCGCACGTACCCTGGCTCAAAAAACATCAAAACGTGATACCGCCGGAAGCTTTACCGTCGCCCGACGAACGGCTTAATATTTTCAAAATGACGATTGAAAAATTAATCGGGGCGGGTTACGAATACATCGGTCTCGACCATTTCGCCAAACCGACCGATGAATTGGCAATCGCGCAAAAAAACAATACGCTCTACCGCAATTTTCAAGGTTATTCGACCAAAGCCGGCTGCGATGTTTATGCTTTCGGGCTTTCGGCAATCAGCCAATTTCAAAACATTTACGCGCAAAATCTGAAAAATTTGAAGGATTATTACAGCCGTGTTGATAGCCGCGAAGCCGCAACAAACGTCGGTTATCGAATGACTTTCGACGACCACGTTCGCAAAGAAACGATTATGCAGCTTATGTGTCATCTCGAAATTAACAAACGTGATATTGAAGCGAAATTCGATATTGATTTTGAAGATTATTTTGCTGACGACATTAGAAAATTAAACGTTTTTATCGCGGACGGATTACTCGAAAACGATGTTGATAAAATCAAAATCGTCGGTTCGGGAATCTTAATAATCCGCAATATAGCGATGTGTTTCGATGCGTATCTGGAAAAAATGATGAAGGAAAAACCTGTGTTTTCAAAAACGGTTTAAGATTATTTTACTTGTTTTATGAACGAAAAAATCGGCGTAGTTTTATTAAATCTCGGTGGACCCGATTCGCTCGAAGCGGTCGAGCCGTTTCTTTATAATCTGTTTGTTGACCCGGACATTATCAATTTTCCGGGCAGCTTTTTGTTTCGTAAAGGTCTTGCAAAACTTATTTCGTCGAAACGGCATCCGAAAATTCAGGAGCAATACAAACAAATCGGCGGTAAATCGCCGCTCAAGGATTTTACGCTCGGACAGGCAAAATTACTTGAGGAAAAATTAAACGAAAAAATTCCCGTAAAAGTTTATGCGGCAATGCGTTACTGGCATCCGTTCACGGAAGAAACTTTGGATGCGCTCGAAAAGGACGGTATTACAAAGGTAATTCTGCTGCCGCTTTATCCGCAATATTCCAAGGCGACGACCGAATCGAGCGTAAAGGAGTGGAAAAAACAAATCGCTTTGCGCCCGAATGCGCCGAAAATCAAATGGGGTTTAATCGAATCTTATTACGATTTTCCGCCGTATATTGACGCTTTTGTTGAGCGCATCAATCAAGGTTTGGAAAAATTTTCCGTCGCCGAAAGACCGAACGTTCACATACTTTTCAGTGCTCACGGAACACCGATGAAGCTTGTCCGCGAAGGCGACCCGTATTCCGGTCATATCTGTGAAACAGTAACGGCGGTGATGAATCAAGGTGGTTTTAGACAAAAACATCATCTGTGTTTTCAATCGAAAGTCGGACCGCAAAAATGGCTGACGCCTTCGACACCGACGACGATTGCAGATTTGGCGAAACGAGGCGTAAAAAAAATGCTCGTCGTGCCGATTGCGTTTGCCTCCGACCATCTCGAAACGCTGTTTGAAGTCGGCATCGAATTCAAACATCTTGCAACCGAAGCAGGCGTTGAGCGGTTTGAAGTGACTGAAGGCTTGAATTATTCCGAGAAATTTATTGACGCGCTGGCGGAGTTGGTTTTAAACAAAGCAGAAAATTTTGTGGCGAAAACCGTGTTGTCGAGCAAGTGAGATTTGGAACGTATTTTGTTAAATTCTCTGTTTTGAATGTGATAAACTTCAAATATAGGAGCGACATAAATTATGTATGAAGTGAGCGTCGAAAATACAAAAACAGTTCAACTACCTGACTTGATTGATACTGTCATCAAAGGCGAAGAAGTCGTTTTTACCCAAAACAATCTGCCGGTTGCAAAACTCATCGCAATTTATCAAAAAAAGCCGCGTCCGCAATTCGGGAGCGCGAAAGGCTTGTTCGTAATATCCGAAGATTTTAACGAACCGCTTGAGGATTTTGATGAATATCGAAAATGAAGCTGCTTCTTGATACACATACGCTTTTATGGTTTATTGCGGGCAACACAAATTTGAGCGCGTTTGCCCGAAGTCTGATTGAAGATGTGTCGAATGAGAAATTTGTCAGTATTGCGAGCATTTGGGAAACAGCAATCAAAATCAGTATCGGAAAAATGTCTCTGTCAACACCCTTTGATATTTTGTTTCCGCATCAGTTAGAAATCAACGGATTCGAGTTGCTGCCGGTGAAAGTCGAGCATACGTCGGTTGTTACGACTTTGCCGTTTCATCATCGAGACCCGTTTGACCGACTGTTAATAGCCCAAGTGATTGAGGAAAAAATGACTTTGGTCAGTGTGGACGAAATTTTCGATGATTATTCTGTAAAGCGTTTGTGGTAATGAAAAGTGAACTGCGGTGCATTCGATTTTCGAGTATCTCGAAACACAGGTTGAATCATTACCGAAGGCTTGAATTATTCGGAGAAATTTATTAACGCGCTGGCGCAGTTGGTTTTGAACAAAGCGGAGAATTTTGAAACGAAAACTGCTTCGGCAAGTAATTGAGATTTATATAGTTTTGATTTGTCTTGCTGAGTTTGAGAATTTCAAACAATGGTTCTCTAAACCTCCGAAGCATAAGATAAATATAAGTATGCTAATACCTAGAATTTATGAACCAAACGATGAGAAAATTTTGTATCACTATTGCGATGCCTCTGCATTTCACGCTATTTGCACAAACAAGAAAATGCGCTTTAGTGATTTATTTTCGATGAATGACTTTATGGAAATGCATTGGGGGTAATCAATTTGGGAACAAGCTGCAACTGAATTGCTTGATGAGATAGAAGAGGATTTTTTGGATAAAATTGACGAGGTAATTCACTCATCTGGTATTTATGGATTGTTAGTTGCTTCCTGTTATTCTCTTGATGGTGATGTTCTTAGTCAGTGGCGAGCATATGCTAATGATGGACAAGGTTATGTAATTGGTTTTCGAGCAAAAAATTTAATTGAATTACCCATTCGCCCACTAAGGGTTCTTTATAATCAGCAAGAACAAATTGAAGAACTGAAAAATATAATTAGGGCTTTACATGAGGTTGAAGAATCGGAGGAAACAAAATTTGGAAGCGATTTTCAGACAACCTGTTTTACTTTGGCGTTTGATTTAGCAGCCTTCAAAAATCCTGCGTTTGCAGAAGAAAAAGAAGTGCGTTTAGTTCACGTTCTTGATTTTGAGAAAAGTAACAATTTTCTGCGACTTTCAGATGCAGGCGGACACAGTTTTGGTAAAGGTTGCGAAGGAATGCCTGTATTATTCAGAATGAGAGATAACACACCTGTCGCTTTTATAGAGCAAGATTTTACTAATTCGGGAAAGGTTAATCCAATTAAAGAAGTCATAATTGGTCCCAAAAACCATGTATTACCAACAGCCATTTCTGTTTTTCTTGAAACTATTGGAATAGGTTCTGTCAAAGTGACGAAATCAAAGGCATCATATCGGTGATAAAGATAATACTAAAATTCAAGATTTATCAATGAAAAAAGTTTGCATCATCGGCGGCGGGATTTCGGGGCTTTGTGTCGCTTATCGGCTTAAGAAGAAAGGCGTTAATGTTTTGCTGGTTGAACAAAACGCGGCGTGCGGCGGGAATATTCAAACCGAACGGGACGGTGATTTTTTGATTGAATGGGGACCGAATTCGACGCTAGCATCCGCGCATTTGTTTGAACTTGTGGCGGAACTCGGTCTGCTTGATGAAGTCGCTCCGGCAAACCGAAGCGCGAAAAAAAGATACATTTTGAAGGAGGGCAAACTTCGAGCTTTGCCTTTGAAAATTGCCCAAATCGTCGGCACGGATATTTT
>JALZOH010000121.1 GCA_030857305.1 Acidobacteriota bacterium | reverse complement strand
TAATCGGACAAATCAATGCTAATCCAACTTTTTGATTATAGGACTTCGGTGACAAAACTAAGACAGGTCTTCTTCCTGATTGTTCGCGTCCGCTTTGTGGAGTTAGATTTAACCAAACAATGTCGCCGCGTTTCGGAATGTAATCCATAAATCACAAAATTTCCTTACCGACCGGTTCGCCCCAATCGGTTTCGGAATGAATATTTTCTTCGCTAATTTCCGACAAAAGTTCCTCCAGCGTAAAAAGCGGCTTTTTCTTTTCCGGTTCAACGATGATTTTGCCGCCAACTAAAGTTAAATCAACAGTTGTGTCCTGCTCAATTTTTGTTTGGACGGCAAAGGATTTCGGAATACGCACCGCTAAACTATTTCCCCATTTTTGAATCTTCGCTTTCATAATGTTTCTACATTGAATATACAATACAAATTGTTAATTGAACAATCCGTTTACATAATTTTCCGCATCGAAAACCATTAAATCGTCAACCTGCTCGCCGATGCCGACGTAGCGAATCGGCAAATTTAGTTCTTTGGAAATGGCAACGGCAATGCCGCCTTTTGCCGTGCCGTCGAGTTTTGTTAAAACAATACCGGTGACATTTGCGGTTTTCAAAAATTGACGCGCTTGCTCAAGCCCGTTTTGCCCCGTCACGGCATCAATCACCAGCAGAGTTTCGTGCGGCGCGCCTTCCACTTCGCGTCCGGCGATGCGTTTCATTTTCTCTAATTCCGCCATCAGATTCGCTTTGTTGTGCAAACGTCCGGCGGTATCAACAATCAAAACATCCGCGTTTCGCGCCTTGGCGGATTTTAGAGCGTCAAACAAAACCGCTGCCGGGTCGGTTCCCTGTTTTTGCTGAATCAGAGGTACTCCGGCGCGCTGCGACCAAATTTCTAATTGCTCGGAAGCGGCGGCGCGAAACGTGTCAGCAGCGCAAATTAAGATTTCATTGCCTTCCATTTTTATTCTCTGCGCGAGTTTGCCGATAGTCGTAGTTTTCCCCACGCCGTTGACGCCGACGATCATCAGAACATACGGTTTTATTTCAGTAGAAATTTTTGTTTCCGACGCGATACCTGATTTTTCGGAGGCGTGGAGAATGTCGAGCAGTTCGTTTTTCATTGCCGCTTTAAGCGCCTGTAAATCATTGATTTCCTGCCGCGAAACGCCTTTGCGAACGGCATCTAAAACCTGGAGAGTCGTTGCCACGCCGATGTCGGTTGAAATCAACATCTCTTCGAGTTCGTCGAGAAAAGATTCGTCAATCTGTTTGCGATTTTCAAAAATCGTGTCGAGTTTATTGTTGATCGAATGTCTGGTTTTTTCAATCGCTTTGTTAAACCGAACGCCGAGTTCTCTTTCGACCGCCGCTTCCCGCGCTTTAAGCTCTTCGATCGATTTATCGAGCCCCAAAACGGAAGTCGAAAATTTATCTTCGTCTCTTTTTCTCCGCCAAAAAAATGCCATATATTGATTTTAGATTTTGGATTTTGGATTTGGCTTGCACAAATTCAACATCACGGTTTCTAATAATAATTCCTTGTTGTAAATACTAAACTTTTGATTATAAAAAAGAATCGCACGCCGAACAAACGTGCGAATTTGATATTTAGTTTCTGAATTTTATTTACTCTTATTTTCTCTTAACAATGACGAGTGTGATGTCATCGTTGGCGGGAGCGGTTTGGGTAAAAGCCGAAAGTGCTGATTCGACTTTATCGCGCATTCCCGAAGCGGAAGATTCGACGTTTTTGCCGACTACTTCGGTTAATCTTTCAATGCCGAACTCTTCTTCCTTCAAATTATTTGCTTCAGTTACGCCGTCCGAATAAATGACGAGCGATTCGCCTGGCTTGAGATGTGTTTCTCCGACTTCATATTCCGCATTCGGCAAAATCCCCAGCGGAAAACCGCCTGAACCTAATTGTTCGACGCTGTTATCGGAATGTCCGACGAGCGGTGGGTTATGTCCGGCATTAATATAGCGGAGAATTCCGGTCTGCTGTTCAAGTTCGGCGGCAAAAAGCGTTACGAACCGATTGGTTGGCGTGTTGTCGGCAAGGTACTGGTTAACTGCCACAATCATTTCCGGGAGCGACGCTTTCGCTGCTACCTGGGCGTGAATCGAAGCGTGCAGGCTAGACATTAAAAGCGCGGCGGCTGTTCCTTTACCGGAGACGTCGCCGAGCGCGATCAGCATTTTGCCGTCGTGCTGCTTGATAAAATCGTAATAATCGCCGCCGATTTCATAACACGAAAATGAGATTCCCTGCAGTTCATAACCTTCTATCAAGGGGGGCGCGGAAGGCTGAAAACTTTGCTGAATCTCGGTGGCGAGCTCAAGTTCGTGTTCCATTCTTTCGCGCTCGAAACGTTCTTCCAAAAGACGCGCGTTCTCTACGCGAATCGAAGCGACCGATGCCAGAGTAGTTAAAATATTGAGGTGTTCTTCGGAAAACGTCGTTTCGTGGGTCGGCGAATCAGCGTAAATTATTCCAAAAACTTCCGTTGCGCTAACGCTCAGGGGAACCGCCAGAACCGAGCGTATCCCGAGCAGAGACATTGTTTGACTGGCGTAACGCGGGTCGTGCTGGGCGTCGGATGTTAAAACCGATTTACCGTTTTCCATTACTTCATCCATCACTGTGCGGCTGATGCGGACTTCTTCAATTTTTTCTTCTCGCCCGCGCAGCCTCGCGACACTGATTTTCATTCCGCCTTCTTCTGTTTCATCGCGGAGCATTATGACGCATCTTTCGGCGGGGACAGTTTCAAAAACTAGTGTTGCAACCTGGTTGAGAGTTTCATCCAAGCCGCTTGAAGAAAGCAGAGCAATTCCGACTTTGCTGATTAAAGCGAGTAATTCAGTGCGCGTGGAAAATTGCGATTCGAGAATTTCGGCGGTCGGATTTGCCTGCCGCGCCAAAGCAATTGTCATTGAAGGATCGAGTGCTTCCGTATTGTCCGCAATCAAAGTAGAATTGTTGGTTTTTTTCAATCTCTCATCGTCAAAGATAATCACGGTTTCACCAATTTGAATTTCGCCGCCTGAAATTAATGGAATCGGTAATGAAACAATCGAGCCGTTGTAGCGTGTCCCGTTGGCTGAGCCTAAATCCAGCAGCCAGTAAGCGCCGCCTTCTTCACGGACTTCGGCGTGCAGACGAGATGCAAACGCATCGGGAATACAGACATCGCTGCGGGCAGAACGTCCGATTGTCGTGCGCAGACGTGAGAGCGGAATTTTTTCCGTCGGACTGTCTGTAGTTTTAACGATGAGCTGAGGCATAAATATTTTGCAAAGAAATTAGTCGGTAATATTGTTTAACAAATTTGTTGTTTTTACTGTCAGTCTTCAACAATTTTTGACGATTAAATTATTCGGCACTTTTATTGCTAATTTTTTTTCTCGCGTAAATCACAATTGTTCCTGCAACATAGTCGTGAAGCGCGCGCCCCTTTAGGTTAAAGAGTGATAATAAAAATCCTAATCCGGCAGACAAAATCGTTATTGGATAACCAATCAGATGTCTAATCAAAATTGTTGTGAATGAAGGCAGGTTACCGTCCGTATTAACAATTCGTAAGCCGGTTAAAAATTTCCCGATGCTTTTGCCGCTGAACATCGGCATAATGACAAAATTGGTCAGAGCCAGAAGAATCATAATTAGCCAACCCGCATTAATTACCTTGCTATTAAGAAGTTTTGCAGGATCAGGGATTGAAAGCCTGCCGATTAGAAGGCTCACAACGGGAATAGAGATCAACAGAATATAATCGATCAACAGCGCGCCGCATCTTAATAAAAACGGAGCTTTTAAGCGTTCCGGCTCAAAATCTATCACCGCAATTTCATTTCGAACGGTTTTATAGGGAACAGCTCTCCCGGCTCGTGCAACCATAATTTATTCTGTAGAAAATTGTTTGTTAAACAAATAATTTATAACCAAAACTATCCGATGACAAAGTGTAATGTCGTATCACCTAATTTTAATTTGTCGCCATTTGTCAAAGTGTAAGGTTTATGTGGCTTAAGACGAACGGTTTCGTTAACCACCGGCAGAACGACCGTTCCGTTTGAAGAACCCAAATCCTCTAACATAAAGCTATTTCCTTCGCGCCAGATTCGCGCGTGTTTGCGGGAAATTTTTGTTTGCGGGTCAAATTTCGACAAATCAACTTCCGGGAAAATATTTGACATCGGGTCACGCCGCCCAAGGAGATTTTCTTCTTTTTCGATGTTGAAAGCGGGCATTTCCAGTTCGCCGGTGCCGAGTATTAAAAGTTTCGCCGTCAACGGAACGGATTTATAATTTTCAGAGTGGACGCCCTGTTGCGAAAGCGGCTGTCGCGAGCCGCAAAAAGCGCAAAACAAATCGGTGGCGACAATCTTTTGTCCGCAAAAGCCGCAAAATACGGGTTGTTCGGATAAACCGATCGGAGTCGGCACATCTCTGACGCCAAACGTCACCTTGTTAGCTTTCAGTTTGTCTGAATGTTCACGCAGCATACGAGATAGTTCTGCCGCCGATGCAAAACGCTGATCGGCGTTATACTCGACCATCCGCAGCAAAATCTTTTCAATCTGGTCAGATAGCTGCGGATTTATTTGACGCGGCAGCGGATGTTTTTGAAAATCAAAAATAAGCAGCGGATTGTTTTGCGGATCGGCGCCCGTCAGCAGATGAAACATTGTCGAACCGAGCGAATAAATATCCGAACGCGGCTCAACATTTCCGCTGAACAGTTCGGGGGGAGCGTAACCCATTGTCCCGACCGCCGTCACGCCTTTTTCTTCCTTATTAACCCAGCGCGCAATGCCGAAATCAATCAGCATCACGCGTCCTGTCGTGCCGTCAATCATAATGTTTGCCGGCTTTAAGTCACGATAAACAATTGGCGGCTGGCGGTTATGTAAATATTCCAAAACATCTGCAATTTGAACTGCCCATTCAGTAACGTCCTGTTCAGAAATTCGACCTTCCGGCGCGGAACGAAGCCTGGAAGCTAAGTCGCCGCCGGAGATATATTTCATCACCAGATAGAATCTGGCTTCCTGTTCTTCATAAAAGTAATCGTAAATCGTCGGAATTGACTGGTGGTCGAGTGAGGTAAGCAGCAAAGATTCGCGCTTAAAATCATTGATTGCCTTGTCCTGTTGTTCTTCTTCAATGTAGGACTGCACCATTTCCTTAACGGCGCGCAGTACGCCGCCGAGATTTTTATCACTCGCCAGATAAACCGCGCCCATTCCTCCGCCGCCGATTTTTCTGACAATTTCATACCGCTCATTTAAGATTGTGCCTTCGTCGAGCGGCTTGAGCTTGGCTGATTTTTTCCCGTCCGTATCGCTTTTTCCGATGTTCGGCGTGGTGTATGTGCGTGCTTTTTTCTGCTGTTCTTCGACAGCCCTTTGTAAATCTATTTTTTCCGCGCCTGCCGGCTCATATTTATTATTCCAGACATCTTTTTGATCCGGTTGATTTTTACTGTAGTCTTTATTTTCAATAATTCTGACCGAATCAAATTGTGACGGCGGGCACGCCCCTTCGGCAGGCTCCAATTCAATATCGGGTTTAGCAATCGGAGTGTCGAGGACGTGTTCGGAATCTAAAATGTTTTGCGGAGTATTTGAAACTTTTGCAATTTTTTGCGCGCTAAACATTTCCGCGTTTTCAATTTCAGAACTTTTTTCGCTGACAAGTTCGTCTGCGGACTGAGCGGCTATTGACGAAAAATCAGGATTATCTGTTTCTTCCGGACTATTAGTGTCTGTTAAAACTTCATCGACTTCGGTATTTTCCGCTTTTATAATGCTTTCCGGGAATTCTTCAATTATTAATTCTAAACCTTCTTTAACAGCGCCTTCTTCATAATTCATTAAGGAAGACTCGGTTTGAGAAATCGAATTGTCAGCAGTGTTTTCTTGATTTGATTCAAAAGCAGAATTTTCAACAACCGAATTATTAAACTCTACTGTTGTTTCTTCATCGTCTTCTTTGATTGCGTCGGCGTAAGCTCGCTCCATTTCTTTTTTATTAGCCGATTCCATCGCTTCCGAATCAATTATTTCCTCATCGGACGGATTGCTGTTTATCATATTTTGCAAATCATGCGGTTCATTGACAGGCATTTTCGATTGCAGACCCGATCCGCAAAATGGACAAAAAACATCACTGATTGTTACTTCCGAGCCGCACTCGTGACAATAAGCCATTTGTTAAATTTTCCTGTCAAAGGTTTTATACTTTATTTATATGAAACCGCAAAAATGTTTTTCCCACGATAATTTCATCGCCATCGTTTAAAACGTTTGAATTTCCCGGTATCAGCCGACGACCGCGATTTATAAAAGTTCCGTTGGTCGATCCCAAATCTTCCATCAAAAATTTACCGTTTTGACGGATGATTCGGGCGTGGCGTCGTGAAACCTTGGCTTCTACATCGTGCGCGTCCAAGTCGACATCCGGAAAAATTCCGTTATCCGCGTCCCACCGACCGATATTTGATTCATCGGATGACAGAGCAAACTCAAAACCGGCGGAATGACCGCGTTCAATTATCAAAGTGGCAAAAGCATCCTTGACTTCTTTATTGTCTGATTTTTGAATTGTTTCATCTTCCGGCTGTAAAACTTCCGCAATGGGCGGATTTCCAATAGACGTTACATTTGACGATTGAAACGAAGGCGTTTCAGGAACTTGCGGGTGGAAATCAGACATTTTATTATTTTTCTTTTCTCGCTCTTCTAAAATTGCCCCGCATTCATCGCAATATTGCGAGCCTGTTATGTTTTCCGTCCCGCAAATTCGGCATTTTATCATTTTTCTAATATGTCTGACGCTCAGGTCATTTAAATATTTTTTGATAAAGCTATTTTAACCCGTAATTCTC
>JALZOH010000540.1 GCA_030857305.1 Acidobacteriota bacterium | reverse complement strand
GTGTAATCCGGTCACGCCAAGCCAGAGAGCAAATGTGATGACCAGCGCCACCGCTTTGATCACCCAGTCGTCCAGAAACAAGCGGCGAACCAGTCCGCGCAATGAAAATTGCCGTTCCTGTCGAAATAATTTTTCTATTGAAAAAGGAAACATTTGTTAATTATCAGTTATCAGTTATCAGTTTGCACCCCATAATTAACAGCAAACATCTGACAACGAACATTTTATCCTAAAGTAATCTCCGTTTCGGTCTCGGTTATTGTTTTGGTTGGTTCGCGTTTTTTTTCGACAACAGCAATGCCCATCGCGCCCAGGAGCAAGCTGCGAAGCGCATTTGTATCCAAATGACGTTTAACCTGTCCGCCTTCGACAAAAGTTATCAAACCCGTTTCCTCGGAAACTACTACGGAAATGGCGTCTGAACCTTCTGTGATGCCGATTGCCGCGCGATGCCGTGTACCTAATTCGCGCGAAATGCCCGGATTTTTTGTGAGGGGCAAAAAAACCGAAGCGGCGGCAATGCGTTCCCCCTGAATAACAACCGCGCCGTCGTGTAAGGGTGTTGAGGGACTGAAGATTGTAACCAGCAAATCGTAACTGAGTTTAGCGTCGAGCGACACGCCCGCGTCAATGAAATTTCGCAAACCGACATCGCGTTCAATAACAATCAATGCTCCGGTTTTTTCTGACGAAAGAGTAGTTGCCGCCAGTACAATTTCATCATAGATTGTTTCGCCGAGACCACCGCGCTGACGACGCAAAACCGGAAGACGCAGACGATTGCCGAAATAAATCAGCGTCTGCCGAATTTCCGATTGAAAAAGAACGATGATCGCCACACCGATATACAGCACGGCGGAACGCAAAACAAATTCGAGCGTGGCAAGGTCCTGGGCGACGGCGAACCAGTATAACAAAGCTAAAATAACTATTCCGATAACAGTTGGAACAGCCCGTGTGCCGCGCAGAAGTTTGAGGACAACATAAACAATAATAAAAACCAAACCAATATCCAGCACGCTGCGCACTGTGTTAATTGTTGGAATGTAATCGTTTAATTGCATTTTTAGATTCAAGAATCAAGATTCAAGATTCCGAATTTAATTTTGAATCTTGAATTGTTACTCTAAATGTTTCGGATTCGCCTCTTTCATATTCGTCCCTCTGAGACTCGCCGTCTCCAAGAATATCATATCAACTTTCGGCTCGGCTTTTTTCATCGCTCTCTCGACTTCAGCAATCGTTTGAATGACTTCCGTATTCGACAAATCGTTTTTCAGATTAATATGCGCATTGACCAAAATTTGTTTTGGGGCAAGATGCATTGTTAAAAGTTCGACCACACTGACAACGCTCGGATGCGCTTCGATGGCTTGGCGAATCGCCGCGACATTTTTTGTCGTCGCCGCTTCACCCAAAAGAAGTCCGCGCGAAGTTCGCGCCAAACCGAAGGCGACAAACGCTAAAACGACGCCAATTGATACTGAAGCAATACCGTCCCACATCACGCCCTCGTAAGGCGGAACTTTGTATTGTCCGAGCAGCAGCCCGACAGCTGCTAACACGATTCCGACGAGCGCGGCGGAATCTTCAAAAATAACGGTTTTTGCCGTCGGATCTTTTGATTCCTTAAGATACTGGACAAAAGTCATCCCTTCGTAATGCGCTTCGTTGATTTCCTGGTAAAGCGCTAAAGCGATTGAACCGGCTTCCAGCACAAAGGAAATTCCTAAAATCCAGTAAGCCCACGCCAGATTTGTAATTTCGTGCGGATGCCGAATCTTTTCGATACCTTCGTAAATGGCGTAAGTCGCCCCGACTCCAAAGATAAATATGGCGGCAATAAACGACCAGAAAAAGCGTTCCTTGCCGAAACCGAACGGATGTTTTTCCGATGCCGGACGTTTGTAAAAACGCAGTCCCAACAGCAGAAAAACCTGATTGGTAGTATCTGCCAGAGAGTGTAGGGATTCTGCCATCATTCCCGAAGAACCCGTAAAAAGAGCACCAATAAATTTCAAAATCGTAATTAAACCATTTGCAAAAAGTGCGCCCAAAACGGCTAGCATTTATTTTCTCCTTCAACTATAAATCGT
>JALZOH010000120.1 GCA_030857305.1 Acidobacteriota bacterium | reverse complement strand
AAATTACGGCTGGCGCGTTTATGAAGGAACGCAATGCACGAATCTCGACCCGGCACTTTGCAATCCGGCGAACTACGTCGCGCCGGTTTTTCAGTATGACCATTCAAACGGACGTTGTTCGGTAACGGGCGGTTATGTTTATCGCGGAACTCTGGGAACTTTGCCCGCCGGCACATACATTTACGGCGATTACTGTACGGGCGAAATTTTAACCGGCGCTCAACAAACTTTATTGCTAGACACAACGCGCAACATTGTGTCCTTCGGCGAAGATGAAGCCGGTGAGTTATATGTTGTCGGACTTGGCGGAACGGTTGAAAAAATTGCCTCGCTGACGACGGCGTCAACCGTCACGGTCGGCGGGCGTGTGATGACGGCAAGCGGGCGCGGCATCCGTAATGTATCGGTTACGATGACCGATGAAAGCGGCAATGTCAGAACAGCGACTTCAACTAGTTTCGGTTATTACCGTTTCATAGACGTTCCGGCGGGCGGAACTTATATCTTTACCGCCCGGGGAAAACGTTTTGCTTTTAGGAATAACACACAGGTTCAATCAATCGTTGAAGACACCGACGACATTAACTTTGTCGCTAATTCTTTTTAGATTTACACAGAATAACGACACTTGGAGCACACGCTGAAAGGCAGTTCATTAGCGTGTGCTTTTCATTCATCTGAAAATGTACAAAAACCTGAGCAAATAAAAAGTTTGTCCAAAACAAAATAAGTAGAAATTCTAAGTCAATCGGGAGAGTTATAAATGCGAAGAATATACGAGTTGAGTTGTATTGCAAGTTTAGGAATATTGGTTTCGCTTTTTAGTTTAACGACTTTGGCGCAAACGCCTTCGTTTCGCTTGCAGCCTTTTTTGTCGGGCTTGAGTTCGCCTCTGCTGGCGACTAATGCGAAAGACGGCAGCAAACGCCTTTTCGTTGTGCAGCGAGACGGAATCATTAAAGTTGTTCAGCCCGGCTCAAGCGCGGCAGCTGATTTTATGAACATTAGTTCAAAAATTGTCGCTGGCGGCGAACAAGGTCTTTTGGGCTTGGCGTTTCATCCGCAGTTTGCCGCGAACGGATATTTTTTTGTCAATTATACGCGGAGAAGTGACGGCGCAACCGTTATTGCTCGCTATAAAACAACCGACGCTTCCAACGCGCTCGGCGACGCGAACTCGGAGCGCATCGTTTTGACGATTGCCCAGCCGTTTTCCAATCACAACGGCGGCATGATTGAGTTTCGCAACGATAACGGTACGGACAATCTGTATATCGGGATGGGCGACGGCGGTTCGGGCAATGACCCCGGCAATCGCGCTCAGAACATAAACGAACTTTTAGGAAAATTTCTGCGCATCACGCCAGACGTGTCCGGCAATGACAACAATCCGGCTTATACGAATCCGAGCGACAATCCGTTTGTCGGCGTGAGCGGCGCCGACGAAATTTACGCCGTCGGGATGAGAAATCCGTTTCGCTGGTCTTTCGACCGAGGCGGAACCAGACAGCTCTGGGCGGGCGATGTCGGGCAGAACGTAATCGAAGAAGTGGACATTATCACAAAAGGCGGAAACTATGGCTGGCGCGTTTATGAAGGAACGCAGTGCACGAATATCGATCCGCAACTGTGCAATCCGGCAAACTACGTCGCGCCGGTTTTCCAATACAATCATACGGGTGGACGCTGCTCGGTAACGGGCGGTTACGTTTATCGCGGAACGCAACGTGCATTGCCGGACGGTGCATACACTTACGCCGATTTCTGCACGGGCGAAGTTTGGATTTGGATTAATAATCAGCAAATTTTGCTTCAGGACACACCGCGCAACGTTTCCTCTTTCGGCGAAGACGAAGACGGCGAACTGTATGTCGTCGGGCTGGGCGGAACGGTCGAGAAAATTGTTCGCGCGAAAGCCAACGCTGATTTTGACGGCGATTTCAGAACCGACCTTTCCGTTTTTCGTCCCTCAAACGGAACCTGGTATGTTTTAAATAGCTCCAATAATTCGTTTCGTGGTCTGCAATTCGGTCAAAACGGCGACGTTCCGACACCGGAAGATTACGATGGCGACGCGATTACCGACATCGCCGTCTTTCGTCCGTCAAACGGTACTTGGTATTACATTAGGAGCAGCAATAACACATTTACGGGAAGACAATTCGGACAAAATAACGACCAACCGGTCGCGGGCGATTATGACGGCGACGGGCGAGCGGATTTGGCTGTTTCACGCCCCGGTCAAGAACCTTCTTCGCCAAGATATTTTTATATCCTGCAAAGCTCAAACGAAATTGCGCGCACGCAGCAATGGGGAACAACCGGCACCGACCGCCCGGTAGTCGGGGATTTTGACGGTGACGGAAAAGCCGATGTGGCGGTTTACAGCGAAGCCGGAGGCTTTTGGTATATTTTGCAAAGCACGAATAACAGTTTTCGAGCCGAGCAGTTTGGAGCGGGTAATTTTCAGGACATACCGGTTCCGGGCGATTATGACGGCGACGGTCGAACCGACCAGGCTGTCTTTCGTCGAAGCAACGGTTATTGGTATATCTTGCGCAGTACAAACCGCACAGTTCAGAGCACACAGTTTGGCACGGCAACTGATGTTCCGGCAGTCGGAGATTATGACGGCGACGGACTCGACGACATTGCCCTTGTCCGTCGTGACTCAACCGCCGCTATCTGGTATTACCTCCGCAGTCGGGACGGCGCTTTTGTCGGCGGACAATTCGGTGCAAGTACTGATTTGCCCGCCCCGGCTTATGACATACCTTAAACTTTAAGGGAAGATAAAATGACAAAAGGGATGAAGAATTTTTTGAACGCTTCATCCCTTTTTTCTTGTTTAATTTTCCTTTCAGCAACAAATCGAATTTTTTTACGTTTCCATTTGCAGGTCTTCACCTTCTTCTATTTTAGGTTTTCCTTTTTTGTCTTTTACAAAAGACGAAACAAGCTTGACGAAGCGTTCGGGATTTTCTTCCTGCGGAATGTGCCCGCAGTCTTTTAGAACGACCAGGCGCGAATGAACAATCGAATCGTAAAGCCGCTGCGCGTTATGAATCGGAATTACCATATCATTTTCGCCCCAAATCAAAAGGGTCGGTTGATTGATCAGATGCGCGTCAGCTTCGATGCGGGACGCGTTCCAATTGCGTGCCGATGTTAAAACCGAGTTATGCGCGTCTTTTGCCCGCAGCGGACGACTCACCGCGTCAAGACGTTCTTCCGTTATCAGGTGATGATTGACAGGCGCGATAGTTCTGCGCATCCGCGCTTTCAAAAACCTCCTGGAATCGATCAAAAATGGTGAGAGAATCTCGCCAACGCCGCTGATTGAAGCGAGGCGCATGATTCTGTTAGTTTTTGCCTCATCATTACAAACAGCGCCCACCAACACGAGCCTTTCGACTCTTTCCGGGTAATCGAGCGCCACCGTCGCCGCCACCGCGCCGCCGTAAGAACTGCCGACAAGAGTTGCGCGCCCGATTCCCAGACGGTTCATAAACCGTTCAACGACACGCGCCTGCGAAACTATCGAATACTCAAACCACGCCGGTTTATCCGAATAACCAAAGCCGAGCAAGTCAATGGCGATAACGTGAAAATCGTCGCTCGCAAGCATCGGCGCAACCGTCTCCCAGACATAAGTCGAAGCCGTGTAGCCGTGAATTAAAATCATTTTGGGAAGTGAAACATCACCGAATTCCTGATAATGAACTCTGACCCCGTCAACCACCACAAAATGAGAATTTTCCGCGTGGTGAATTTTATGAACAATTTCATCCCATGAAACGTCGCGCGCGCGTGTCAACATCTTCCAGGCAACCAAACCGCCGACCGCCCCGACTGCGCCCAATGCAAGATTTCTTTTTTTCATATATTTAACCTTTTCATCAAATCTTATACCATAACAATGCGCGGCTGTATAAATTTTTGTTTGCTGTCGTAAAAACCGATTGCAATTAGATTTTCTTTTTTGTCAATCATTCTGACGGGTTGACCGTTTTTTATTTCAACACCTTCAAATCCAAGCTTCAAACCATTTTGGATTCGGCAAGTTTCTTCCGCGCTTAAAACGACTTGCGGAAAATGCGCGAGCGCCTCGTTCATTGAAATTAGAACGTCTGTGAGCTTTCCGTCTGAAACGATTTCCTCTAACCGTTCAATTGTGACCGCTTTTGATAAATCAAACTTCCCCGCACGGGTTCTTCTGAGCGCCACGAGATGCGCGCCCGTGCCGATTTTTCTGCCGATGTCCTCCGCCAGAGTGCGAATGTAAGTTCCTGCCGAACACGAAACTCGAAGTCTCAAGTCCCAAGTCTCAAGTCCCAAGTAGTTGATTTGTTGGTCTTCGGTTTTTGGTTTTTGCTCTTCAGTTTCTACGTCGTTGTTTCTCTGCGTTTCCTGAGGTTGAATTATTTCCAGTTCATAAATCGTTACCTGAACAGGCTTTCTTTCAATTTCGATGCCTTTCCGCGCGAGTTCATAGAGTTTTTTACCCGCAACTTTTTTTGCCGAGTACATCGGCGGTGTCTGTTCGATCTCGCCGCGAAACTCTTTCAAAACATTTTCTAGTTCATCAACCGAAGCAAACTCTGAGCTTTGAACTTTGAACTTTGAACTTTGAACTTCCGACTTGAGACTTGAGACTTGAGACTTGAGACTCCCCGTCGCATCGCCCGTATCGGTTTCAAATCCAAATCTGACCACTGCTTCGTAACCCTTCGCATCTTTGTCAATAAACTGCGCGAGTCGCGTCGATTGTCCGATTAACATTACCAGAACGCCGGTGGCAAACGGGTCGAGCGTCCCTGTGTGTCCGATACGTTTCGTTTTTAAGATGCGGCGCAGACGCGAAACCACATCGTGGGAAGTAATTCCAGCGGGCTTATCAATTATTAATACTCCGTCAATCATATGTTCGGATTTTGGATTTTGAATTTTGGATTTGCAAGCGTAGACAGAAGTTTTGCCGACCTATTAATTGGCACAAAGTAATATCAATCACCGATTCAAGCTTTTACTCAGTAAAAGTGAAAGATTTTCTTAAATTTTAATTTGGTCTCCTAAGCCGCTTGGGTTATTATAAATTTTATGCCGACCGTACTTAGGCAAAGCGGATTTAGCATAATGATTTACACAAGAGATCATACTCCCGCGCACGTTCACGTTTTCAAGCAGGGAGAAGTCATTATTAATCTAGGAGATGCCGATACGCCCGTATTTGTCAGAGAAAATAACGGTATGTCGAGAAAGGATGAACGAGATGCATTATTTTTGGTTGCCGAATATCAAGAATTTTTGTTAGAAAAATGGAGAGAAATTTATGGCTAAAGTTAAACTCGGAAAATTTGAAGTTGATGAAAGTGATTTGGAACGTCAACATTTGGAAGCGGTAAAACGCGGAAGGGAAACTCTGGAAGCGTTGCCGAAAGCCGCATCTGCAAAATATGACAAAAAATCGAAACGCCTTATTTTGCACTTAAAAACCGGCACGACGCTTTTAGTTCCGATAAATTTAATTCAAGGATTGCAAACTGAAGACGATCAGGCTTTGAGCGATTTTGATTTGATGCTCGAAGGCTCGCAGATTCACTGGCATAAGCTCGACGCGCAGTTCTATATAAAAAGTCTTTTGGAAGGCATTTTTGGCACGCGAAAATGGATGGACGATCTAAACGAACACCTGTCGGCTATCGGCAGGAAAGGTGGAGCGTCGCGCTCGGATGCTAAACGCCGAGCTAGTGCTGAAAACGGCAGGAAAGGCGGGCGACCGCGTAAAAAGCAAATTGCTTAAACGGCGGATTTGCGGGAAAATTTTGGTATGTTTCCGAAAAAGAATTGGCGTCAAAAAAAATCTGAAATAGGGGAAGACGACCAGCCGAAACCAATCGTTAATATTGAGCGAGCGCGGCAGAAAACTTTTGACCGCGCGGTCAATCTTCTCACCTATAAGCCGCGCTCGATAAAAGAGTTGCGTGAACGTCTGCTTGAAAAAGAGTGGACAAACGGTGAAATCGTCGAAGAAGTTATCGAGAAGCTCAAAGGTTACGGTTATTTAAATGACGTTCAGTTTGCCAATGATTTTGCTCTTTCAAAGCTGCGCCAAAAACCGATCGGCAAGCGCGTTTTGAAACAAAAACTAACGATGAAAAAACTCGACAAGGAAACGATTGAAGAAGCCGTCGAAAATGCCTTTGAAGAAACGCCCGAAGCGGAAATTATTGAACACGCCGTTGCCAAACGCCTGCGTCTGAAAGGCAAACCGGAAACGCGCGAAGATTCAAAAAAGTTCTACGATTACCTTTTGCGGCAAGGTTTTTCTTACGATTTAGTGAGCAGCACAATGCGCGAGATTGCGGCGCGGAATTTTGACGAAGAAAATTAAAAATGAATCGCAGTTTGAATTTAACCTTGTCTGACGGTGATTTTACTTTTTGTCTGTCTGCAGAATTCGATACGCTTCAGAACGAGCCAAGCCGAATTCTTTGGCAACTTTTTTAAGCGCGATTTTGCGGTCTGTTCCTTCGGCTTCGAGTTCGGCGACACGTGCGGCGAGAGACTTTGAACTTTGAACTTTGAACTTTGAACTTTGAACTTCCGTGCGATTTATTACTAAAACTATTTCGCCTTTGACAGTCGTTTGCGAAAACTTTTCTGCTAATTCTTCCAAATTTCCACGAATAATTTCCTCGTGTAATTTGGTAATCTCCCGCACAACAGCCGCCTCACGATTTCCTAATGTTTCCAGACAATCGATCAAACTTTTCGTAATTCGGTGCGGTGTTTCGTAAAAGACGAGCGTTGCGGGGACGTTTTTAACTTCCAGAAAGCGTTTTTGTCTTTCAGTTTTTTTTGAGGGGAGAAAACCACCGAAAAAAACTGAATCTGTTGGCAAGCCCGAAACGATTAAGGCGTTGACAA
>JALZOH010000539.1 GCA_030857305.1 Acidobacteriota bacterium | reverse complement strand
CGCTTTGCCCGCCGCCAGAATCGGCACAATCGGCTGTTCTTCCGCGCGATTTTCGCCGCCGAACGCCGCCAGCGGAATGTTTGCGGCGAGACTCGCTAATGAAAGCGTTCCGTCCGGCACGCCGAGCGCGTAAGCTGTGTCCGACGAATTAACTTTGTCCGAATCAAACCCGTCAATCGGCGGGTCGGGCAGATGCTCGATGACTCCGGTTTGAAATAGCGAAACGGCGGTCATCGCCGCCATTCCGATGAGCGAAAGCCCGATGACGGCGCGTCGTCTGCCGAGATTTTCGGATTTGCCGCGCTGCAACTGCCGGCGTAATTTCTGCGGTTCTAATCCGCCCGTCAATGTTTCGGTCAGCCCGTTTTTCATTTTTTCTCCCTGGATTTAGTTTGCCATTCATTAAACCTGTTGCTTGATAAGCGAAATAACGAGTAATCTAAACTTACTTATGTCACTATACCGCAAACTTAGCCGTCAGCCGAAGCAGTTTCTTTCGCTGGCGGGAATGAATTTACATCAATGCGCAAGAACTTCTGCCGCAGTTTGCCGAAGCCAACCGCCGACTCGAGCGAGAGCGCAAAGCGCAAGTGGTCGGCAGACAGCAAAAAAGAGAGCGAAGCATTGGCGGCGGAGCAAAGTTTGCCAACCCGCTCGAAGACCGTTTGTTGATGGCTCTGATTTATTATCGGCTCTACCTGACGCAAGAGTTTATGACCTTATTATTTAAGGCTGCCAATAAGAGCGTCATTTGTCGCAATATTCAATTAGCCCGTTCTGTGCTGGAAGCGGTGCTGCCCGTGCCTGAGCGAGCCAGACGGCGCATTCTGGCAATTGCCAAAACTGAAGCCGCCCGCCGCCAAAAACGCATCGGGACTCTCGAAGAGTTTGTCGAAGCGTATCCTGAACTGACGTTTTTAATTGATGGCGTAGAGCAGGAGAAACGAAAGCCGCGAGATAAAGAAGGGCGCAAAAACGATTATTCGGGCAAGAAGAAAAAACACACGCGCAAACAAATCGTCATCGGGACACCGGCAGGCATTATTGTCGACCAGAGTCCGAGTGTCGGCGGACGGGCGCACGATTTCAAAGTTTTCCGCCAAGACTGTCAAAACCGGCGCGTTGTAGATGAGTTTGCCGAACATCGGGCGTGTTTTTACGGCGACAGCGGGTTTCAGGGAATCGAAGGGCTGGCTTTACCCATTGAGTCGCGCATCAGTCAAAGAGCGCGGCGCAACCATCCGTTGACGCGCGATGAAAAGAAATTGAATCGGCTTCGTAACAGCATTCGAGTCGAGATCGAACATACTTTCTCACGCCGTAAGAAATATCGAATAGCGTCAGAAGTGTATCGCAATCGGGATGAAGATTATGATACGACAATGAATATCGTTTCCGGCTTGGTCAACTTAAGAGCCTACGACCGAGTATTTCAAAGAACCGGAGTAAAAATCTAAATTAAAACTATCAACAGAGGATTACGGCTTTTTCTAAAATCCTCTTATCACGCAACAGGTTTAATAAATAAATTTACAAAAACTTTATTGAAGAAATAGACCTGCCCTTTTGGGAAATGATACAAAGGAAAAATTAGTTTGTTCACAAAACAAACTAATTAAAATCGGAACAGATACCAGTTGGTATTTACAATTCACGTTAAATAACAGGGTTTATAAAAAATGGAACAGCTAATTTATAGAAATGATATAAACATAACACCTTCAGATTTAGCAAAAATTATGTCTATTGTAAAACCGAATGTCCAAATTTTTCAGGCAACTTTTAATCCAATTTTAAAGTTCATTGGAAATCAGACGGAAAATAAGCCATAAATGTCAAATTTCCTTATAATTATTGAAGTATCTCGTTTTGGAAGAAATTCAACCCCTGAATTTTTGACAAGCTAATTTTTAATAACAAGCGAATTTTTGAAAAAAAGTTCAAAATTTTGGAGAAATTTATCATAATTTTCTTTTGTTCTTTGGAAAGTTTTTATGTAAAGTTTATTGTAAGTTTTGAATCGGTTCATCTTTTTTATAAAACTTCCTAAATAATCCCGAAAATGAAACATGCAAATTTGCTGACAATTGTTTTTTTTATTGTTTTTACGGC